>NZ_CAKLCM010000003.1:1500000-1598000 GCF_921292975.1 Vibrio hippocampi | reverse complement strand
TTTGTAAACCCAAGCCAACTGGTGTCTGTACTGGGTGCGACAAGCTTAGTCACTGAATCTGTTAAACAAAATGAAAAACAGAAAAAATCCAAAGCGTTAGCTCAAACTCAAGTGAATAAACGATTGCTTAATGAGCATGGTCTTTATACGCCACCCACCATGCTGGATGAAGCGGATCAGTTTGTGGTTTCACCAACCAACTGGGCAGGGATCATAGACCAAGCATTGGCGCCACCAAGAACTCGAAAAAGCTATCAGAAGTCTATGGTTTCCATCTCTGGAACCCGAGCTGTCATTGAAACGCGTTCGTCAAAAAACATTATGACGGTTGACGATCTTATGACGTTATTCGCGCTGTTTACCTTAACGGTACAGTACCATGATCATCACCAAAACGAATACCAACTCGACGCGACTCACGTTCCAAATAAGACGCCGTTGTATATCACCGATATCTTGTCTTTGAGGGGCAAAAAAGACAGTGGTCCAGCTCGTGATTCTATTCGCGATAGTATTGATCGTATTGAGTTTACGGACTTTCAGTTACATGAACTGACGGGACGTTGGTTGAGTGAGAATATGCCTGAGGGTTTCAAGAGTGACCGTTTCCGATTTCTTGCTCGCACCATCACAGCGTCAGAAGAAGCGCCTCGTGAAGGGGCTGATGGCGAGATAAAGATCAAACCCAATCTTTACATTTTGGTCTGGGAACCATCGTTTTATGAAGAACTACTCACTCGTGACTACTTTTTCTTGTTCCCACCAGAAATCCTAAAACAACATACCTTAGTGTTTCAGTTGTATTCGTATTTTCGTAGCCGTATGTCTCGTCGCCATACTGATTGTTTATTATTGTCTGAACTCAATCAGAAGCTGGCGAGAAATATCGATTGGCGCCGCTTTTCTATGGATCTTTTAAGAGAGCTGAGAAAACTGGGTGGATCCGAAGGCAAAGAAGATGAGTTTGATGTCAATCTGTGGGGCTACCATATGACGGTATCTTGTATGGATCCGGATGCGAAACTTCCAGATTATCAGATTGATATTCGTTGTGACGTTGAAGAGGTGCTCCGTTATTCACGCGCGCGCACTACTAACGCCGGTAAGCGCAATATGGCACCAACCTTACCAAACCCGTTGCGAAATGAATTAGTTACTCGAAAACAGTTAGATGAATTGTCGACCATCATTGATGGTGAATTTGAGCCGATTCAGCGTAAACCGGCTTCTCCACGCGGTAATTTAGGGCGTCGAGTTAAACAACGAAAACACTTGGTTGAGATCAATGCTGATGAGATCACGATCATTTTGTCCAAATATACCTCGCAAGAAGCTCTAGAACGCAGTGTATCGGCTTTGTCTGCTATGACTGGTCATTCGGTCAACTCGATCAAACAAGAGTGTTCTGAGCTCATGGAGAAGCTTGATTGGCTACGAGTTGGAGACGAAGTCGTTTCTTACGAAACGCTGAGTCGAGTGATTGAGCTGTATAACTCGCGACAAGAGAATAAGCACTTATCAATTGAGCGTTTGATTTCGGCTCTGGCCGTGAGAAAGAAAGTCTGCAAACAGGTCGTTGAAGGTCATTTTGATGAGGGTGTATTTAGAGTGTTGGATGAAGTCGCTATCTAGATAGTGCGACATAACATTCAGTTACACTCTGTTGCTTTTTATTGATGATTGTACGGTATGGCTGACACGGCTTTGACAATGTGCGGCGAAGTGGGCGCTAAGATATTTCGCGAATAGACAACCTTTAGACCTTTCTATCACATGCTTAGATTGGTTCATATTGTTACATTCATTCTGATATTTTTGCGAGTCCTATGGGCTCGCTTTTTTTTTGCGTGTTGATCACAATGAGTAAGGGGGCGATTGACAGCAGAATTGGATCTGGATCAAAGTCCAGTTTTTGCGGCTAATTTTTTCACTGTAGCGCCAGTTGCAGCAAATATCAAAAGCTATCAATTATTCTCAAATTTGCTTTCCAAAAATTATCGTTTTATCACATTCTTAAACTCTAACGCTTAACAGGCTAGGGCGGATTTGCTACAGATTAGGAATCCCCAGATGGGTTATTGTGGAGGTGCTAATGTCTATAAATTCTATCGATCATGATGAAATGACGGCCATTAAAACTAAGTGGGATAATGCAGACGATATCAAGGAAGAATCACGTCCTTCATCTCAAACAAAATCAGTGCAAGCGCGACGTCGCATCGAGGCATTAAGAGAGATCCGAGAAAGCGGATTAACCATAGAAGAAGCCAAGGATTTGGGGCTTATTCACTAAATGACTCGTGAATAGAGTAGAGGGTGGTACTGACCACCCTTTTTTTCATCTCAAACCAGTGTTTCATCTTAAACAACAGTGATATTTGAGTTTGGGGCTTTATCGGTGGTATATTTCGTCCCTAACTTATTTAACCAACCACAGTGCTATGTCTCATAATTTGTCATTGCTGCCACCTGATGAAAAAAACAAGATCGAGCTTGAGAAACAAGCATCGTTCGTGGTTTGGCAGATGAAAGAAGCGAAAGCGGGCCCAGAAGCGGTACGTGAGCAGATGCTCAAGATTAATGATGATGGTGAGAAAGCTTGGTTTGAGCAGTGCATAGAGAAGCACAAGCGCCTTATGGGTGTTATGTAAATCAAGCCTGTGTTTGCGATAATTGAATTGCCTTTACTAAAATTCTAGTCACATATTGGCGTTTCAAGATGAATGTTGATTAACAGACAGCTCATCTCGAAACGCTGACATGACCTAGATAAAATTTAAACTAGAGAGAACATCCCGATGGGAAGAAGTTTTGAAGTGCGCAAAGCCTCAATGGCCAAGACTCAAGGCGCAAAAATTAAAGTTTATTCTAAATACGGTAAAGAAATTTACGTATTAGCGAAGAATGGTGGCTGTGATCCAGAAATGAATCTTTCGCTTAAGCACCTAATTGCTAAAGCGAAAAGAGATCAAGTTCCTGCTCACGTTATTGACAAAGCGCTAGACAAAGCAAGCGGTGGCGGCGGTGAAGATTACCAACCAGCTCGTTACGAAGGCTTTGGTCCTGGTGGTGTTAGCGTTATCGTTGACTGTCTGACCGACAACGGTAACCGTACGTTCCAAGATGTACGCCAATGCTTTGTTAAGACCGGTGCTAAAATTGGTAGCCCTGGTACGGTAGCACACATGTTTGCTCACCAAGCTGTATTCCAGTTTAAAGGTGAAGATGAAGAATCAGTATTAGAAGCTTTAATGATGGCTGACGTTGACGTCGCGGATATCGAGCTGGAAGAGGGTGTGATCACCGTATTCGCTCCTCATACTGAGTTCTTTAAGGCGAAAACAGCGCTGAATGCTGAATACCCAGATCTCACCTTAGATGTCGAAGAAATCACTTTTGTACCATCAACGCACACGGCAATTGCTGGCGAAGATGAGGAAAAATTCCAGAAGTTCTTGGACATGCTTGACGATTGCGATGATGTTCAACAGGTGTATCACAACGCTGAACAGTAAGTATTTGCTAACTCGTTATCAAAGCCAGCTTTTAATGCTGGCTTTTTTTTTGTTCATAGAACTTTGTTCATGAAGCCTAGTCCATTAAGCTTTGTTCGATAAGCTTTGTTGAATAAAACAGAGCTAAACCAACATTAAGGAGAATTGCAGTGAAAGTGAGTTTTATCGGTTTGGGCGTGATGGGGTATCCAATGGCGGGTCATTTAGTTCAGGCCGGATTTGAGGTTTTCGTATTTAACCGCACGACGGAAAAAGCCGTTCGCTGGTCAAATGAATTTGGCGGTCGTCATTGTGTGACCATTGCTGAATGTGTACAGGATGCCGATGTCGTCGCGGTTTGTGTTGGCAATGACGACGATGTGCGTCAAATGACCACGGCAGACTCTGGAGCTATCTCTCATATGAAGTCCGGTGCCATACTCGTTGATCACACCACGACATCTGCTGAACTGGCAGAGGAGCTCTCCAAGGCAGCACAAGCGCGTGGAATCGGTTTTATGGATGCTCCGGTCTCTGGTGGGCAAGCGGGCGCTGAAAACGGGGGTCTTACCATCATGTGTGGCGGTGATGAGGCAACCTTTGAACAGCTTCAACCAGTATTTGCTGCCTATGGTAAATCGTCCGTGCTAATGGGTGCTGTGGGACAGGGACAGCGAGCTAAGATGGTTAATCAGATCTGTATAGCCGGTGTATTAACGGGGCTATCGGAAGGGTTATTACTTGCGCAAAAAAGTGGGCTAAATATCCCGGCGTTAGTGGATTGCCTTAAAAATGGCGCAGCGGGCTCTTGGCAGATGGAAAATCGAGCCAACACGATGGCGCAAGATAAATTTGATTTTGGTTTTGCCATCGATTGGATGATTAAAGATCTCGGTTTTTGTATCGATGAGGCGAGTCGCCAAGGGCTGCAATTACCTTTGACAGAGCAAAGTTTAGAGCGTTACAAACAACTGTCACAGCAAGGAGAGTCGCGTTCTGACACTTCCGTATTGTTGAAAGCGATCCGAGCGGACGCTGACAAATAACAAAGTTTAGACCATTGCTGACATTTACACTGTAAAGCACGGTTGGAGAGTGGTGAGTTATAACGACTGACCACTCTTATCGTGTTTGTGCTTTTGACTAAACTAGCGGCAACTATAACTTGGGTTGGTTTGCTCCAAGCCAGTGGTCGCTAAGCATCTTTTTCCAATTAGTATCGATTTCATAGAAAGTCTCAATACACGCTTGCTGTCTCTCTTCTCTAAGCTCGGATTCTATCTCGTTTAGTAACTCTGAGTGAGCTTCAGGATCGCTACCATAGACTAAGCAAAGAGTACTAAAATACCTTTGTAGGTCAAAGCTATGCTCTCCAATGTATTCATACGATTGGTAGTAGTTCGGTCTCCCCTCAGACTCTAGTGCAAACATATCTGCCGCATTGATCGCAGCCAAATCGCCATACTCGATATAATTGAGCATTATGATGGCGGCAAAGTTATCGACAGCATCCTCTTCCTTACCAAGCACAGGCAGGCGGTGGTCAGCGATATAAGCATGACCGACTTCGTGCAAAAGCGTATGAAGTAGGGTGTCTAATGCCCCTTGTTCAGCATCAGTTTGCGCTCTCTCTGCGTACTCAAGGAAGTAATTGAGCGATTCAATATAGAAAGAGTAGGGGATCAATACTTGATGTTGATCGGTATCATAAAGTGGTCCTTCATCCCCACCAAAAATAATACGCAATGGTTGATGAAAGCGAAAATAGCGATCGGCTAAGTCTCTCACGGATTCGGAGACACCACTGCTGGTGATCGCTTCTTGCGCTTGCTTATCAATGGTAGTGACGGCGACTTGATAGTCGATCTGTATTTGATCTTGGTTGGCGAAGGAAAATGCAGACCAAAGGGCAGTTAATATCAACCTCTTAGAGAGTCCCACTTTAAAACGCTTGATCCTATTGGGTATGCGTAACACCTGCACCATAGTGGTTCTCCATTGTTACTGCGCTTGAATAAGTATAAGACGCAAGCAAGCCATCTTTATGATTTATTCAAAAACAGGGCTTGCTAATGGAGGTTTGCGAGGTTGTCGAAGATTTATCAAGTCAAATTTTCTCACCGTCTATACTGATTACTGTATTAGCGATATACCCACACTACTTCTGAATTCTTCACCTTGAGGTAGCTTGGGTATAAGTCTTTGTTTTATTAAGCAAAGAGTCACGCTGTTTTTGCCTTTCAAACATAATGACCAGCAGCTTCAACGTTAACGTTAAGGAGACAAGCGATGCCCAACTCTAAGGATTTTGATGGCAATATTTCTATGTATGAAGACTTTCAGAGGCAGATCTATGGAGGGGAATTTCCCAAAGAGGGGGTTTGCGCCAGAGCGGCAAAAGCTCAGGTTGAGGCTCATATGTGGACTGATGCCAATCCGATGTTAAACCTGTCCAGTTTTGTCACGACCTTCGTTGAACCTGAGTTGAAAGAGTTAGAAATGGCTCATTCTCATGTCAATTACGTTGACCATGACATGTATCCTAAGAGCTATGATTTAGAGCAGAAAATGGTCAGTATGCTGCACGACCTTTGGAATGGTCCAAAAGATTGTGAGCCGTACGGTGCGGCGACCATCGGTAGCTCAGAGGCTTGTATGTTGGCAGGGCTGGCTCATAAGTGGAATTGGCGAGAACAACGTCAGGCTGAGGGCAAAGATGGCTCAAGACCGAACGTGGTGACTGGCGGTAATGTGCAAATTGTCTGGAAGAAGTTTATGAAGTACTTCGATGTAGAGCCGCGCATTGTTCCTTTAGAGCCGGGCAATTACTGTTTAACGGCAGAACATTTAGAGCAATACGTCGATGAAAACACCATTTGTGTGGTTGCCATTGCGGGGCAGACATTTACTGGCGAAGATGACGACATTCAAGGTATTCATGATTGGTTAGATGAGTATGAGAAACAGACGGGTCAATCGATACCTATGCATATTGATGGGGCTTCCGGCGGATTTGTGAACCCCTTTCTCTATCCAGACTACGAGTGGGACTTTAGGTTGCCACGGGTACAATCCATTAATGCGTCGGGGCATAAGTTTGGTTTAGTGAACCCGGGATTAGGTTGGGTTGTATTTCGTGATAGATCGATTTTCAACGAAGAGTTGGTGTTTTATGTCAACTATTTGGGTGGGGAGTCACCGACGGCAACGCTGAACTTCAGTCGCAATGCCGCACCCATCATAGCGCAAGCCTACCAATTCTTACGTTATGGGTTCCATGGCTACAAACGCATAATGGAACTCACGATGGAGAACACCCTGCATTTGCGCCAACGACTGATTGATAGTGGCTATTTTGCGGTAATGAATCAGACGCAGCGGATCCCTGTAGTAGCGTTGACTTTGAGTGATAAAGCAACCAAGTTTAACGGGTTTGACGTCTCTTATAAGGTTCGTGAAAAGGGTTGGGTGTTATCGGCTTATTCTATGCCGCCTAATGCGGAAAGTGTGGTGTCACTGCGTATTGTGGTTCGCCCCCATTTGAATCGAACGGCAATAAACGATCTCGCTGAGGATATTATTGCAGCTTGTGATTATCTTGAGCAGCATGGTGGTACCGCCACGCCTCCTGCTCTGCATGGACACCATAAACACTCGCATAAGTGTTAACCTCATAACGGTAAATTGAGTCCAAAAGGAAGCGAGTTCGCTTCCTTTTTCTGTGACGGTTGAAGTCACTACGATAAGGTACCTGCGGCAGATTCCCCATACTGGGGTGATTTACACGAAAGCATGATCAAGGGCTTTATCACAACCGTCGTTCCATAATGAAATTAGTCAGCGTCTCCCCTCGGGTTTCGACTTGTTGTTGTTTAACCACCTGAAAGCCAAAGTGTTGATAGAAGGGCTTGGCGGTTAAGCTAACGGCGGAGTATAAGCGAGCGATATTTTGGTTATCGGCTTGCGTGAGAATTTGTTGCATCAGCGCTCGACCTACTCCGACCGATTGATGATCCGCATGACAGAAAAAATGATCAATATAACCATCCGCTTGAAGATCAGCAAAACCGACGATCTTATCACCAATTAACGCGATAAATGGATTCATTCCATCCACGCGTTTTTGCCAGATTGCGGGGTCAATCTCATCTGGCGCCCAAGCTCTCACTTGTGTAAGTGAATAGTCACGGCTGTTAATGCGACGAATCGTCTGCTGTTTCAGTTGCCAGAGCGCACGGGCATCACAGTGCTGGTACTTTCTTATCTTGATCATACTTTTTTGTTTATCCTATCGCCCACGCCATCAAGTTGTCGATGATAGATTGTTTATCAACGTCTGTGTCAGCAGGGGATGCGGCGTTGTACCTGTGAGCAATACAATATCAACCGATGGCAGCGTGGGTAAGCTATCAATAATAGTGACTTGCCTATTCACGCTTAACTTACCCATCGCACCGACCCCCAACCCTTGAGCGACGATAGCTCGTTGTGCGGAAGCGGTATTGCAACAGGCGACAAGATGATGGTCAATCCCTTGCTTCGACAGGCTATCAATGGCCGCAGCATGATACTTACAGTCGTTTTGGAACAGAACCAGTGGCAGGGGGCGGGTTTGAATATCAAACGCTTCATTGGCAATCCAAACCCCCTTGTCGCTATCTAGCCAATAACCCTCTTCGCTATCTGGAGCTCTAGTCACGATTGCCGCATCAAGTTGACCAGCGTCTAGCGCCTCTCTTAAATTGGCACTGGGTTCACTGAATATCTGGATGGAACAAGTCGGTTCTGCGGCAATAATATTTTCAATAACACGCGGAAGAATGGTGTCGTTATAATCTTCAGGGCAACCAAGGCGCAGCGAGGTTTTATCTTGATAGCGCTTGATTTGACTGAGCGTCGTATCGTGCAACGCAACCAACTGCTCTGCGCGCGCCTTAAGTGCCAGTCCAGATTCACTCAGAATGACATTTCGACCCTCTCGTTCAAACAACTTGGTATGGGTTTCACTCTCCAACTTTTTCATCTGCGCACTAAATGCAGATTGTGTGCGGTTAATCTGCTTGGCCGCACGGGTAAAGCTGCCGGTTTCTGAAAATGCTAGGAAGCTACGTAGTGCCTCAATATCCATAAATTGCCATCCATCGATTGTGTAAATGGGTTCCATCAAATCTTTGCGCTAGTCGTCAATAGAATCATTGCTTATGCTAAAAATCAATTCATTACGACGATGACAGCGGAGGTAACCATGAAGTTATTTATCGGCAACCAGAACTATTCCAGTTGGTCACTACGAGCTTGGCTTATTTTTTCACAGCACAACTTATCGGTAGAGGTGTGCAAACTGAAATTGTTCACCGATGAGTTTTATCAGCAACTTGAGTCGATTACACCCACAGCCAAAGTGCCGACCTTGGTGGATGGCAATACCCCGATTTGGGACTCATTGGCGATTTTAGAATATGTCAGTGAGCAGCACCTACAAGGGAAAGGATGGCCTGAAGATCCGAGTCAACGAGCCAAGGCTCGTTCTCTTGCTAGTGAAATGCATTCAGGCTTTTTCGCCTTGCGCGATGAGTTGCCGATGAATTGCAGAGCAAAGCGCGTGGTGAGCCTCTCTGCTAATGCAGAAAAAGAGATTGCCCGTATTGACGCAATTTGGTCTGAGCAGATGGCGGAAAATGGTGCCGGTTGGTTGTTTGGAGATTGGTCGATTGCTGATGCGATGTACGCCCCGGTCGCATTACGATTCCAAACCTATGACATCCCCTTATCCTCGTTAGCAAAGCAGTACCAACAAAAAGTCCTCAGCAGCCCCGCGATACAAACCTGGCTTGAGCAAGCGAGTTTGGAGACAGACATTGTTGAAGAGGATGAAGCGGGCATCGAGCGAGCCTAGCGAATGGATCAACATCGCTTTTATTCGCCAAAAAGTCGCATAAATCGCCAATATAAAAAACACGCAGACAACTTCTGGAAAATCGTTAACTAATTTTGAGAAATGTGTAAGTTTCAGCGGTCTCTATTCACTAACATGCTGGTATTCAAGATTGGGTGTGAGTGAGGTTATGATGAAGTCGTTGTTTTCTTTGGTGGTGGGTTTGTTGCTATTAGCGGGCTGTGCGACGCCGGATCAATACCAAGCCGATCTGCACCAGTCTGAGCATTATTACAACTACATTCAGCCAGATTTTGATCACTATTTGGCGGCAACCGAAGACTGGCTACTGGAGAATCGTGCCTTTATTTCGCAAGATAAAGCGAGAGAGATGCAGATGAACATGCCATTTCAGATGGGCAGTCCAGATTCAGACAAAGCCATTTTATTGGTTCATGGATTAGGTGATTCACCGTTTAGTTTCCGCGATGTGGCGCAGAGCCTAGTGACTCAAGGTTTCTATGTGCAAACGCTCTTACTGCCTGGGCATGGCAGCAATCCTGCTCACATGGCGCACGCCACCTATTCTGACTGGCAACTGCTGGTGCACCATTATGCGACTATGCTTAGGGGTAACCATCAACAGGTTTGGCTAGGAGGATTCTCGACCGGAGGCAATCTTGTCACCATTCATGCGATGGAGGAGGGAAACATTGATGGGTTGATGCTGTTTTCTCCTGGTTTCCAGACCGTGACCCCTGTCTTAGAAAAACTCACACCGTTTGTTTCCCTGTTTACCGATGGTTGGACGGCGCCTGAACGTAACTTTGCCAAGTACAACTCAGCGCCGATTGTTGCAGCGTTGGCTTACTCAGAGAGTGCCAAAGTATTGCGAGATAAACTTAAGCATAATACCTTGACGATGCCGACCTTGATGGTTGTGAGTGAAGCGGACAGTGTGATTGATGCTAAGGCGCTAGCGAACTATTTCGAAAACCATTTTATTAACCCGAACAGCCAGATGATTTGGTATGGTTCTGAGCAGGCTGTACAAGGGATGGAGAACGTGGCGGTTTACTCTATGAAGCGTGACGATTTACACATCAGTACCGCTTCGCATATGAGCTCGTTGTTTGCGCCTGAGAATCGCTACTATGGTCAACATGCGGAGAAGTTAATCTGCGAAAATAGCTTTAGTGAATCAGATAGAGATGCGTGTGAACGCGGAGAACCGGTTTGGTTTTCAGCTTGGGGATATACCGAAGACAACAAGGTCCACGCAAGGTTAACCTGGAATCCTTACTTCAAACAGCTACAATCGACCATGGCAACTATGGTTCAATGATGTTCTACCAGACAAGCACATCAGCCGATAACAAGAGAGCTCGTATGACCGAACGCTTACATATTGACACGATATCGACACTGCATAAAAGCTTGGGGCTTGGACGCCCTCTGCACCCATTAGTGAGCGTGATTCATCAGAAAGAGGTGAGCGCTAAGGTGTACGGTCAAGCGGCGAATCTCACCTTTGGGGTTTATCTGCTTTCTCTTAAAGATGGCGCCAGTTGCACCTTTGGTTACGGTCAGACAACCTATGACTTCGACGATGGCACCATGACGTTTATCTCGCCTAATCAAGAGGTGAGGGTGGAATCGATAGAATCACCAGCGAACAGTATAGGATGGACTATCGCCATTCATCCCGATCTGATCCGAAAGACCGATTTAGGGGTAAAGATAGACCAATACACTTTCTTCAATTACGAAAGCAATGAAGCGCTCCATCTTTCCGAGCGAGAAATCGCTATGGTCAGTGACATTGCTCGCAATATCGAAGTGGAGTGTGATCAAAACATGGACAGCCATACTCAAAGCTTGATTTGCTCCAATATCGAACTGCTACTTCGTTACTGCTCTCGATTTTACGACCGTCAATTTATGGTGCGCGCCAATCTCAATGATGAGTACATCAACAAACTCAACCACTTCTTACATCAATACTATCAAAGCGATAAGCCCACTGAGCGAGGCATTCCAAGTGTGCAGTATTGTGGTCAACAACTAGGATTATCGCCTTATTATCTGAGTGATTTACTGAAGCAGCAGACCGGAAAAAATGCTCTTGAGCATATTCACTTGTTTTTGATCGAAAAAGCTAAAGGTCAAATGCTGAGCAGCAAGCAAAGTATCACCCAAATTGCCTACGATCTTGGGTTTGAGTACCCACAGCACTTTTCCAAGTTATTTAAAGCCAAGGTGGGCGTGACACCTCGAGAATATCGCACCAAACACTAAGTAGTGCTGAACTACGATTTCTCTTCTTGTCGGTGATGAAAGGGGCGCTGTGCAGACTCGACATCAAACCGAGAGACACAAATGTCATCATGCCAGTAATCATTGCTCCAACCTGCTTTTTGTTTTAAGTGTTGCAGGAATTGCTGCGGCTCGGGCAGCTTTTCCCAGACTTGGGGTAACAACAGTGCGCTTTTGCTGCCATGTTGAAGCACTAAGCCGCATTGGTGGGTTTGTAGGTAATCAAGCAACATGGCTTCTGACTCAATGGGTAAGCTTGTAGGCGGCGTGAGTACCGAGACTTCGATGGTTAACTCATCGGCTTGCTCTGCGACAAGGGGAGTGAAGCGTTGATCTTGACAGGCCGCGCCTAAGGCTTTTCTTTGTACTTCTTGCACCAGTGGCATCTGAGTCATTGTGGTGCCGATGCAGCCTTGCAGTTTACCGGCGACGGTGAGTGTGACATAACAGGCACCCGGTACCGTTAAGCGCGTGGGGTAGTCGCTAAGCGTCAGTGGCTCAATAGGGGCACCTGATAAATAGTGTTCAAGTGTGTGTGTGACGATATCCAACAGCACCGAGAGATCGAAGTCGGTGAGTTTTCTATTGTCCGATAAGGTAACTGGCATAACCTACGACCTTTTCTAAGGATAATTGCTTGTGTTGACTAGTGTTTATGTTAACTAGTGCTTGTGTCGAATTAGACGCAACGCTGTATTGAAACGGGTACTTCTCCAAAGCCCTCTTGAGGAAAAAGATTCTCAATGAGGTCGCGGAGGGGCTGAGGTTCATTACTGTTATGCGTCTAGGTGTATAGCTACAGTATAGATGGCAATACGGCAAGCGTGAGGTGAGTAAGCGCATTACCCACCATCAAGCCGCAAAAAATAATAATTTACATTGTAAAGCGACGAAAGGTGCGGCTACACCATTGAGTGAAGACCAATCATATTGCCTTCGGTATCCGACACTAGGCTGATAAATCCATGTTCGCCAATCGACATTTTCGGGTTATGTATTTCACCACCCTGAACCTTGGCTCGCGCTTGCTGCACCGCACAATCCTGACACGCAAAATAGACCAGAGTGCTATTGCCTCCGGCGCTAACATTGGTCATTTTGGCTAATGCGCCAGCTGCGCCATAGTGATCCATTGAGCTGGGAAAGCCCCACATTTCCAATTCGGTGTCATTTGGCGTTGCAATGGCTTCTAATTGAACCTCAAAGACGGCTTCATAAAAGGCTTTCGCTCTTGGCATATCATCAACGTAGATTTCAAACCAAGCAACAGGATTGATTTCCATGGCTCTCTCCTTGCAATCGTGTGTGGTTAACATGAGACTGTAATGAGCATAGTCAATGTTGGTGCGGGTTGTCGTGTGACCATAATTAAACTCGCTAAATTTGCTCCAATAGCAGTGATAGTTCGTAAACGATAACAAACAGAGGAGCAACTTATGGCAGAAAGAGAAACCAACCTACCGACGCACAGACTCGCGAGGTTTAGTAAGTTTGCTTCATTGGCCACCCGAGTTGCAGGCAATGTCGCCGCCGAGGGGGCGAAACAGATGCTACAAGGTCAACGTCCCAGCGCGAAAGATCTATTACTGACACCACAAAATATTACTCGCCTCACCGACCAATTGGCGCATTTGCGGGGAGCGGCAATGAAGCTGGGTCAGATGTTGTCTATGGACGCTGGTGATATATTGCAGCCAGAACTGGCGGAGATATTGGCGCGTTTGCGTTCTGATGCTGATCCATTGCCTGCCAAGCAACTCAACCAAGTGATGGAGCAAGCACTGGGTCCGAATTGGAAGTCCACGTTTGCGGCGTTTACCTTTAAACCATTAGCCAGCGCGTCGATAGGGCAGGTACACCAAGCCTACAATGATGATGGCGCAAAAATGGCGGTCAAGGTGCAATATCCGGGCATTCGCAAAAGCATTGATAGCGATGTGAATAATGTCGGCACCTTACTCAGAGTGGTGGGTTTGATTCCAGAATCTGTCGATTACAAGGGATTGTTGGAAGAGGCCAAGAAACAGTTGCATGATGAAGCCGATTATTGCCGCGAAGCTCAGTTTGCCGAGCGCTATCATCAAGCGCTTCACTCTCATCCCCACTTTGTGGTGCCGAAAATCTACCATGAGTGTTCCAGTGAATCCGTGTTAGCGATGGCGTTTGTTGAAGGCTATGCCATTGAGCAGGTCGAACATGCCGATCAAGCGACGAAAGATTTCGTTATGCATAACCTGTTGGATTTACTGTTTAGAGAACTGTTTGAATTCAAGATGGTGCAAACCGATCCTAACTTTGCCAACTACGTGTACCTAGAGCAGGAAAAGCAGATTGGACTGCTGGATTTTGGTGCGACTCGAGAATACAGCGAGCGATTCAGTGGCGGTTATCGGCAAGCTTTTATCGCCGCAATAAAGGGGGATGAAGTTGGGCTCAATCGAGCCTTGGAACAGATCGGCTTTTTTAGTGAATCCATCATGCCATCGCAGCGTCAAGCTGTGCTTGATTTAGTTAAAACCGCTTGCGAACCGATGTTGGTGGATGAAGCCTACGATTTTCGAGCCAGTGGCTTAGCGCTCAGATTACGTGAAGCAGGAACTGTATTGAGCATGGAGCAGGACTATTGGCACACGCCTCCCGCTGATGCACTGTTTTTACACCGTAAGATTGGCGGAATGTACCTGCTTGCAGCAAGGTTGGGCGCTAGAGTGAATATTCGCCAGTTGGTGCTGCCGTATTTAGATTGAGAGCAATGAAATGACGGGAGCCTTTCAAATGAAAAGCTCCCGTTGTTTACTAGAGATGACTTGCTTGAAATAGCGACTTGCTAGCCATTACTACTCGCCAGTTTGAACTTCTGGTTACTCTGCAGTTTACTTATGCTCACCTCAATAACGAGCAGAGCAATAACTAGTGCGTAAACGGTCGGGCTTGAGTAGTCCCAATCGATGACGCCACTGAGAATATCTGGAAAAACAAAGAGCAGACCGGATATTGCTAGTATCGCGGCTGGGATCAGAGCCATCAAAGCTGCGATAGGCGTACCACCCGGTATTTTGAACGGTCTTACAATTTCGGGTTCTTTTTGACGTAAGCGTAAGAAAGAGACAAAGAAGAAAATATAGGCAACAAAGCACAAAACATTGGCAAAAGAGAACAACGCCCAGAAGAGATCGTCCGCACTGCCAGAGACCATACCTAGTAACACAAGAGCAATGGTGGCAATAATGCCGGTGAGCATGTTAGCGCCATAAGGTGCACCCGCTTTGTTGGTTTTCGCAAAGATGGCTGGCATTTCGTTGTCATTAGCCGCTTCTGCCGCAGCTCGAGAAACCGCCATAACCCAAGGAGTAAGATAGGTAAACAGTCCAAGAGTTGCCAACAGAGACAGTGCAATGGTGACAAATTGACCAAAGGCAGAGTCTCCGTACAGAATTTTTAGCGTTTGAACTAGACCGGCAACGAGTGAGAGTTGATCTTCAGGGATGGCAATCAGCATGGCGAAAGCTGCTAATCCATAGAGCACGATGATGATAGCCAATGAAATGAAAATCCCTAACGGAATATTGCGCTCCGGGCGTTGAATATTAGGTCCCATGCAGGCAATGATCTCAACACCAAGGAACATATAGATCAACGTTGGAGCATAGGTGAAGGTATCTTCCATCGACGGCGTCATGGTGTCGAGATTAATCTCGTTCACTATTAGGGGCTGATCTTGTGTCAGCAAGTAGCCGCCGATCACAAAGGCTAACAAGATCGCTACCTTAGAGAAGCTGCCAATAGCGTTGATGATTTTTCCAAAATCGAGCGATGCATTAGCAACAAAAATCGTTGCCCAAACCATGACAATCGCGATACTGCATATGCCCCAAGTCGACATCTCTGGCCAAAATAGCTCTGCCAGCATACCGCCACAGATCAAAAAGATTGATGGCATCCAGAAAGGTACGTTGATCCAGTAATACCAACTGACTCGCGCGGCATTGCGTTTCCCCATCCCTCTTAGCACCCACTCATAGATACTGGTGCCGGGATAGGCTGCACTGAGTTCACAGACGATAAGCGCGTAAGGAACAACAAAGAGTCCAATGACCAGTAACCACCAGCCAAATACGCTGGGACCAATCCCTGCTGCTGGCGCGAGTGCATCGATACCCAGTAGACCTGACAACATGAAGGCGACGACGCTAAATAGCCCTAATTTTTGTTTATTTTCCATAATATTCATCCCAATTGAATTGGAGAAGCTGCCCGTCATTGGGCAAAATCTTGATACTTGCGTTTAGTGATTTAGTGATTCATTTGATGGCAGGGATCTGCTGAGTGATGCAATGGATATTGCCCCCACCGAGCAAGATGTCTCGACCCGGTACACCAACGACCTGATAAGAGGGGAAAATCTCTTGCAGAGTCTGTTGAGCTTGTGCATCTTGCTTGTCATCAAGTAGCGGAAAAATAATGCGTTGATTGGTAATCAAAAAATTCGCGTAACTGCCGGCAAGCCTTGTACCTACCTGTCGATCAATTTCATCGATGTGATCAAACCCTTGTGCTTCATTTTCAGTGATATACAAAGGACCAGGCGTTTGTAATTTGTGAATGATAAGAGAGCGACCTTTGGCATCCTTGGTTTGGCTTAATACTTCATAGGCTTTTTGGGAAATTTTATACTGTGGGTCACGAGTATCATCCGTCCAAGATAAAACGACTTCACCAGGGCGTGCAACGTGAATCAGGTTGTCAACGTGACCATTAGTATCTTCGTCGGCATACAGCCCTAAAGGCAGCCAAATCACCTTGTCGATATTAAGGTGTTGCTTTAAATGCGCCTCAATCTCGAGTTTACTCATCTCTGGGTTGCGGCTTGGATGCAGCAGACACTCTTCGGTGGTAAATAAAGTACCTTCACCATCAACATGAATCGACCCGCCCTCAAGGACTAGAGGCGCGCGATAATAGTCATCATGGTTGATATTCGCTACTTTACGGGCAACGGCATCGTCAGCATCCCAAGGCGAAAATGCACCCGCTAAGAAGCCTCCCCATGCGTTAAATTGCCAATCGACGGCTCGACGGTTGCCTTTGTCATCAACAACATAGCTGGGACCACTGTCTCTCAGCCAAGAGTCATCAGTGGTCATTTCTATCACGCGAATGTGGCTAGAGAGGCGACGACGCGCATTGTCATACTGGCGTGCCGAAACAATCATGGTAACAGGCGTAACCTCAGCAATGGCTTCCGCCACGTTGACAAATGCCGTTTGCGCGGGCTTTGCCCCCCAGTGCCAGGTGTCAGTTCGTTCCGGCCAGACAAGCCAAACTGCATCCTGTGTCTCATGCTCCCCTGGCATTCTAAAGTGGTCTTGTTTTGGGGTGGTGGTTAATTTCTTTGACATAACTTGTCTCCTATCAGTATTGAACCTTGTTGATTGCGTTTGCTGTTGATTGCGTTTACAGCGTTTGTGCTGATAGGCTGCCATCGAGTGTCGCTAAGCGTTGGTAGGCTTTGGGAACTCGATCTCTAAATAGACCCCAACCGCGACGTTCAAAGTCGATGGAATCTAAATCAAAGCTATAAACTATCACTCCGCTTGTCGTGCGATCCATTTCTGCAACTTTGGCGCCGGTGTGATCGGTAATGAACGAAGTGCCATAGAAAGTCATTTCGCTTTCTATCAACTGTGCTTGTTCGCTTCCGATGCGATTTGATGCAATAACAGGTACCATATTGGCCGCGGAATGCCCTTGCATGACGCGTTGCCAGTGCGGTTGAGAATCAAGTTCTGGTTGACGAGGCTCACTGCCGATAGCGGTTGGGTAGAGAAGCAATTCAGCTCCTTGCAACACCATGTCACGGGCGGCTTCTGGGAACCATTGATCCCAACAAATACCCACTCCGATTTTGGCGTACTTGGTTTGCCAAACTTTAAAGCCAGTATCACCTGGTGAGAAATAGAACTTCTCTTGGTAGGCATCGGCATCGGGGATATGCGTTTTACGATACACACCAAGAACTTCGCCGCTCGCATCAATGATGGCGATAGAATTAAAACTCGCCTGTCCAGCACGTTCAAAAAAACTCACCGGGATCACAACATCGAGCTCTTGGGCAAGTTGTGAAAAGTGCTGAATTGCAGGGTTGTCAGTGACGGATGTTGCTAATTTCATATGCGCTTGGTCTATCTCGATACAAAAATAGGGTGTTTCGAAAAGTTCTTGTAATAGAATGATTTGCGCCCCTTTCCCTGCGGCTTCACGCACCATTTCATCTGCTCGTTGAATGTTTTCCTCTTGTTCCCAACTACAGCTCATTTGTGTTGCAGCAACGGTTACTCTCTTGGTCATACTTATTCCTTTGTTGACGCTTTCTTAATGGATAAGAAAAACTATATCGCTCTCGAGCATTATCACGTAATGGGTTATTATCATGTTTGCATGAGATTTTTTCATAATTCAGGCGGGTAAAGGAATGTCAGTCGATTTTGACCACTTAAAAATTTTGGTTGCGCTAGATGAAGAGCGCAATATTACGCGTGCAGCCAAACGCTTGTATGTCAGTCAATCAGCTGCCAGTCACAACTTAGCGAAGCTACGGGAACGTTTAAATGACCCATTATTTATACGCACGGCTTCAGGGATGGAACCGACGCCATTCGTGCAACAAATGCTGCCGATCTTGCGCCAAGGCATTGCGACAATAGAGCGCTCATTGCAAGTGCAGATGAATTTCAATCCGGCGATAGATTCACAAACGTTTTATATTGGTGCGTGTGATTACTTTGAATTTTTTGCCATGCCGCAACTAGCAAATAAATTTAGTCACCAAGCGCCCAATGTTCGCATCTCGGTGGATATCAACTCTGAGGACGTCAAAATGGAGCGAGTGGAAAGTGGTCGACTGGATCTGTATGTTGGGGTTGATAATGTTCAGTATGTTTCCAGTAACTTTAATCGTCGCCCTTGGTTAAGTGATCCTTTTGTCGGTGTGATTGCCGATCACAAGGATATCCCTGATCGCCTTGGTTTAAGAGAGTTTGTTAGTCAACCACAAGTTCATCTGCCCATCGTGGGTAGTGCTTATGATGCGATTGATGATTGGTTGCAAAAACAGAGGATGCATCGAACTATTCAGTTTGTTGCACAAAGCTACTCGGTTTGCGCCAGAATCAGTGCCAGTTCGGGGTTGCTTTTTTGTGTGCCATTGCGTATTGCCACACAATTGATTGAGATGTTACCGCTCAAGATAGTTGAGTTGCCGGAGGGGATCCCTGAGTTGTCGTTAAGTATTCTCAGCCACAAACTCTATGACCATCAACCTGGTATCAATTGGCTCACTCAAGAGATCTTAAAATTGGATTAGAGTGGTGGCATGTTGTAGATTGTGGCGCAAAAAAAAAGCAGTCGATACCTTGTACCGACTGCTTTTTTTATAAATATTCGACGACTACGCTTTAGCGCTAAAGGTCACTTGATACTCACCAATACCTTGGTATTTGATGCTTGTTGGCTTATCAAATGCCACTTCAACGATGCCACAGTAAGAGCCTGTGATAACCGCTTCGCCAGCGCTGAAGCTAGTGCCACGGCGAGTCATAAAGTCGATTAACCAGTAAACTGGGTTTTGTGCCAGTTCATTTGGGTGCTTGCCGTCGAAGGTCTGAACATCGTCACCTTGTGAAACAGTAATGGCGATAGTTGCAGCGGCATACGCTTTGTCACGCGCGATTTCTGGACCGATAAATAGACCTTGGTTGACTAGGCAATCCGCCAGTTTTTCAAAGAACTCGGCGTCGCTGTTTTCAGCAAAACGTGATTGCATTAGCTCAAGAGCCATATGGCAAGAACCGATCGCGGCATCGATCTCTGCTGGTGTATAACCTTCCGCGCGTGCAGGAAGATCTTGTCCAAGAACAAAAGCAATTTCTGGTTCGATACGAGCAACACCGTTGTCAGCAAATAGCTCACAAGTTTCACCTTTATTCACGGTATCTGCGAAGATAGGTGCAACCACGTATTTGTTTTCAGCAAGCGGTTGTAAACACTTCCATCCACCTACTTTATCGCTACGCAGCTCAATCATTGCAGAGTGCACATTAAGCGCATCTTCAATAGTGATAGGGCGAATGTCTTCATTTAGGCGTGCAGCCTTAGTACCCGCCACACGGCGGCTTAGCAGCTCAGAAGCTGCCTCTGTGTAATTGATAGTCATATTGTATTATCTTAATGGTTGGCCTAGGGAGATATTATAGTAATTACGGCAAGGTAGAAAGTAGCAGGCGAGCAAACCGAGAGTTAGAGTATGAACTTTGTATTGCAAGTCATGACGTTAAAACTCTCGATTCATCGTTTCTAAGCAATGAGCCAGCACTTTTTCTTGTTCTGGTTCGAGGTGACGCGTTAACTCTTGAACCAAGCTGAGATGGAGTTGATTGTGGTGACGGTGGATCGCTTGCCCTTGCTCGGTCAAGCTCACCACGATGGCGCGTCTATCGTTGGGATGAGCGCCTCGTTCAATCAATTCTGCTTGTACTAACTTGTCGATTTGTACCGTGAGTGTGCCAGTGGTGATCCCGAGCTTCTCTGCGAGTTCTTTCATGCGCATAGCGCCGTGCGACCCCAATACTTCGATGGTGTGAACCTGAGCCAGTGAGTAGCCAGTTTCTTTGACGACAGATTGCTCCCAAGAGGACATCTTGTCATAAAATTCAGTCAGTAATTGGTTGAGCTTTTCTATATTTTGCATAGGCTTGAGGCGTAAACTTCCAACGTTAGATGATGAATCTTATCAAATTTAGCCAGCATTTTCTTATAGTCTTGATGGGTAAGCGAATCGCGACTGTCGATACTAATGGCTGCACTGTAGTGATCGCTGCTGACTTTCCAGATATGCAGGTCGGTGATCGTTCCATGGGGCTGGATAGTTTCAACGATGGCCTCTCGATAGGCTTTATCGATGCTTTCATCCAATAAAATTGGGCTGGTTTGCTTGATTAGGTTGAACGTCCATTTACTGATCACCACAGCGCCCACCATGCCCATAATGGCATCGAGCCAATGCCAACCATAAAATTTACCAAACAGCAGAGCAATAATTGCCAATACCGAAGTCAAGGCATCAGCGAGGACATGCATATATGCGGCTTTTAGGTTGTGATCTTGGTGATGATGATGGTCATGATCATGGTTGTGAGCGTGACCGTGATGATGGGAATGACCGTGATCATCGTGATGTCCAAGTAAAAACATACTGGCGACATTGACACTGAGTCCAATAATGGCGACCAATATCGCTTCGTTAAATTGAATCACTTGTGGATTCAGCAAGCGGTGCACCGACTCAACAAACATCAGAATCGCGACAATACCCAGTGCGATAGCGCTGGTGTATCCGCCCAGTACACTTACTTTTCCGGTGCCAAAAGAGAAGCGGTCACTGTCGCTGTATCTTCTGGCATAGTGATAGGCAAACAGCGTAATACAAAACGCCGCGGCGTGTGTCCCCATATGCCATCCATCAGCAAGCAGAGCCATTGAGCCGTAAACCGTACCGGCAACGATTTCGATCACCATCGTCACGACGGTGAGCAAAAGAACATAGAGCGTGCGCTTTTCGCCCTGCTTGTTGTAGGCGGTAAAGTTATGATTGTGGGAAGTTTGGACCATCGGGTTACAATCCTTTGTTTGATAATCAAAATATTTGACTGTAAATTTAGTTTGATTATCAAATTAAGTCAACCAACTATTTCGTATGTGCCTTGGGTTCGCATGTGCCTTGGGTTAAGAGCATCATGGGAACAGCATAAATGGAGTGTTAATTATGGCGTTGGTTGGCTAGCTAGTTAGTCGATCAGTAGATTAGTGACTTTTTTGATGGAAGTTGCGCTACACTGAGCGGTCTCGTGTTGATGGTAACAGCGGTATCAATATCTTAAGGTCGTTGGGATACCAAGTTATTTTCTATCAGCAGCGAGTGATCTCATGCTCGCTCTCATATTTTGCAAGGTTGGTAATGTAATGATGCCCCATTTATCCCTATCTCAAGTCCCCATCGGACTTAGATTTATTCTGCTCTCCGCCATGGGTTTTGCTTTTATGTCTGCCTGTGTGAAATACGTCAGCCAATATGGGATCCCGGTTTTTGAAATTGTCGCAGCGCGGGCTTTAGTGTCGTTGGTGATCAGTTATATGGATGTAAAGCGCAAGGGGATCTCTATTTGGGGGCACAATAAGCCATTACTGTTTGCTCGGGGCGCGGTTGGCAGCGCTGCCTTGATGTGTGTCTACTACTCCATTACCACTTTGCCTTTAGCGGAAGCGACCATTTTGCAGTATGTCCATCCGGTCTTTACCGCGCTATTGGGACTTCTTGTACTGAAAGAAACCATTCAGCGTTCCACCATGCTCTGTATTGCACTGTGTCTTGTCGGTTTGTTTGTTATGGTTCAGCCAACCATGAGTAGTCATGTTGGTGAAGCGTTACCGCTGTTCAGTGTCATGATTGCTTTGCTCGGTGCATTAGGAAGCTCTATCGCCTATGTTATTGTGAGAAAGCTGAGTCAAACCGAAGACAGTTCCGTGATTATTTTCTATTTTCCGCTGGTAGCGTTTCCCATCTCTATGATTTTGATCTGGGATGAGTTTGTTTGGCCAAGCTTGTTTATGGTCGTGATGTTGATTTTGGTGGGTATCTTTACTCAAGTTGGTCAATATGGACTGACCAAAGCGATGCAAACCCAAGCGGCGGGTTCCGCTTCTGCGTACTCTTATATTCAAATTGTCTTTTCAGCGTTACTTGGGGTTTGGGTATTTAACGAAATTCCGTCACTTTGGACTTACGTGGGTGGGGGATTGATTGTTACAGGCGCTCTGATTAATGTCTTTGGACCCAAGCTGCTTTTTAAGCGTCGTGATCAGGTTTAACAAAGCTCGCTAGCTCAATGAAAACGTCGGATGACAATAGAGAACAGAACCAAAGCGGCTCTGTTCTGAGCATTGGTTTCTCGTGATAGGGTTATAACTCAATAAATATCTCATCAATAGGAAGACGGGCTTTCGGTAAGCCGTGGTTGTAGTCTTCTTCTTGTTTTGGATAGCCCATCGCCAAGGCGACCTCACAAACGTAGCCGTCCAGTTCTTGTTCGAACTCTTTGCTAATCAATTCTGCATCTACGCCTTCCATCGGTGTCGAACCTATTTCAAGACGCGCTAGGGTGTGCAGCGCATTACCCAGCGCCAAATAGAGTTGTGCTTTGGTCCAGTGACCATTAAAGCCATCCTCATCGGTATTGAGCTCAGCGAATGAGTAGCCGCCGTTCAGCATGTTGTCGTACATATCGGCAGGTAAGTGACCAGACTCGACCTCAATATCCACACAGTGCCCGTATCGCTCTTTAGTAAACTTGGGATCATAGGCAAACAAAATAACATGCGAAGCTTCGAGTGCATGGTGTTGATTAAACTGAAATTTAATCGCAAAGGTGTCATGAAATCGCTGCTTCGCCTCCTCACTTTCTAACAGGATAAATTTCCAAGGCTGAGAGTTAATGGAGGAAGCAGACATGCGTATCGCTTCTTTAATGATGGCGATTTTCTCTGAGGTGATGCGCTTGCTTGAGTCGTACTGTTTAACGGTATAGCGAAAGTTAAGATCTTTGATGATGTCGTGCATGGTCGTATCCTTGATTTTTGTTGATAAAAATCGGCTTGTCGCATTGGAATTTGGATACTTTTTACCTTAGTTGATATCTCTTAGATCACCAACTTGTGGTGTAACAAAGAAGGATGTTTATCTGGAGCAGTATAACTGGCACGAAAAAAATGTTGAACATGAAAGCTGATGCACTAGGTTACAGATTGATGCACGAGGTCAACAGTGCACGAACAACGCCGCGGTGACGCGGAAGGAATACTGTATGAAACGACTACCATTTATTGTCGCAATTTTTGTTTCGGGTTTTGCTCTCGCACAAAATGGCGGGGCGCCAGATACCCGCTGCCTGTTAGATGATACGACAATCATAAAAACGCACCTACAGACCTGTCGTAAAGGAACCACCATTGTCAAGTGATATTGGTCAGTACAGGAACGTATGCGTAATGACGCCCAATGCAGTTGATTGGGCGTTTTGTTATTTAGAGTGACAGAATAGTCAGAACAGACTGTTATCGCTTAGTCAGATGAAGTAGGAGTCATAACTATTAGCTCTTTCTTTAATCAAACTTTCCTTAATCAAACGACAGCTGAATGGTTGCTGAAGCCTCATACTCACCAACGATGACCTCATCATTGGTGGTTTTAGTCGGGTAGGCTTCCAATTCAAAGGTATATTGTTCTTGGGCTACACCTACATTGGAGTAAATATCGTGATTGACTTCATTCATCGTCGTTGGATTAAGAATCGTACCAGTCCCATTGCGCTGCTTGACCACAACGCCTAGATTGTCATTGTGACTACTGCCTGCGCGATAGTTGGCTTTAATAACATGCGGATAGTTGCTATTGGCAGGTGTGGCAAACAAAGCCATTTTAACTGAGTTGTCAGCTTTAAAGTCACATACATAAGTTAAGTCGAATGAGGTTGCGGAGTAGTTATTTGGTATGGCTCCAGCGTGGTCAAAGTTATTGCCCCTAGTTGGTAGGAGTTGAACAACATGGTTTTCGACCTCCGGTACACACGTATGACTAAGCGCATCAACATCGATGTCAATTGACAGTTGCATCCAATAATCATTGGGGTTATTTACCGTAATAGGATCGACATGTTCCGATACCGTAGCGTAGATGGTGGCAATGGGCTGATTAGTCATGGTGATTTGGTTGATGACGGGCTTAAGTAGGGCAATCGTCACTTCACCTGTCATTGCGGTCTCAACCTGGAAAGGCTGGAATCCTTGATACCAGCGAGTCGCAGCATCGCCTGCAAAGCCTAGATTTTGCCCCGGTTTGCAAAGATGGTCGGTGGTTTTGTAGTTTGTATGTTTTGTGGATTGCACATCTAGGATATTCTTGGTTACCGCGCTCGCAGTTGTTCCTGCTGTAATTAAGTCAATCTCTACTTTAAGGGCGATGTAGGGGTTAATTTGGAAAAAACCTGAATCTGTAGTGCCATCAGGAAATGTCACGGTCGTTCGTGGGTATGGCACATTGGCACGAAAATGGAGATAGTCTGGGTTGGTTTGCCCATAACAACGGCAGAATACTAATCCGGTGTTAACCTCTCCTCCCGCTTTGGTGTAGCTAATAGTATTAAGAACAGTACCCATGATATTTTGTTGTGCTGTTAGCGTTCCAGTAAATAGAGAAGGGGTAAAAGAAGGCTCTGTCTCGTAGATACACTGACCAATTTCCAACGCTGCAACCTGTGCTTGGCTAAAGGCGGTGTTATAAGATGCTTGGGGTTTTGTTGACCATGCAAGGCTGATGATGAACACGATGAACAAACTAAGGCTAGCAATATATTTGTGCACGGGGGCAGCACCTGTTTGGTTACTATTCATTAATTGATACTGTATATTCATTTCGGCCACCATAGTCGTTGATCGCTAAGAAGCTTAATTCCTTAAGTTGCGTCTGCTGGGATACCGGCAGTATCACCTCAGATTGAGGTGAAAAAATCGCCAAATTATCCATTGTCGCTTTGGGTAAGTCAGGTAATTGATGGACCTTTGTTACGGCAAAATAGTATGGCGTTGGGTTTTCAAGAACGATGCCTTTTGCTGTACGTCTAGCCGTGATGTTTTTTTCAGCCGAAGGTCTGTCTTTCTTCAGGCTTTCTGGACGATAAAACAGCTTTACCTTGGTAGTGATGGCAATGGCAATAGCGTTGTTCATCTGGTTATCACTGGCTATCGGAGGGATTTCTTGCACATTGATATAAAACAGTGACTCTTGATCCTTAGACAAAGGGGCAATGTTGATAAACTTCACCTGCTGAACAGATTGACCACCGATTTTGAACAAGGCGGGGTAAATGGCGAAATAACTCTCCTGCGCCGAATGAGTATAGTTTTCGACCCAAACCTGACCGCCGTAATCTCTTTCTTCACTATTGGTGACTTGCACCTCCATACTCTTTGCCGTTTCATGATAAACAAAACGAGTCCCATCAAGACTGAATGCGGCCCATAACGGCAAGGGTATAAATAGCAGTAGGGTCAGTAGTTTACTTACAATAGACATTTTGGATCGGTTCTCCATATTGGTATGGGGTGAGGGTGCTGAGTTCGAATTGACAGCTCTGATTAGCATGACTGCTGGTTAACGTTGAGACTTTATTTTCTGCGGTTAAGCTGAATTGCACCAAGCCATTGTTGGCAACAAAAGTCATATACTTTCCAGACTCCGTCAGCAATTGCGTACCAAAAGGAATCGCTTGATTGTGTTGATCAACAAGCTTGAACATATAACGTTCAACTTTAGTGTATGGGTACTGCAAATGGTGTATGGAGTATTTAGTCGGTACTAGACGCTGAATACTGTTGTCTAACTCAATCGTTTCTTCAATGTCACTGGTGTTGACGGTGACTTTATTGGGTCGGTTCGCCGACAGGGTAATCACGGCATGACCACTGCTGTTGGTTGAGGTGCGTGAGTTAACTTTTACGTCTTTGATTGCTTCAATATCGGCGACGGCGACCGTCGTGCCTCGGTTGTTGGTAAGTGTGACGCTCTTGTCATTCCATAATCCGACCATCGATCCGGCGATACTCGCAGAGACAGTATGGCGGTCTTGGGTTTTGCTCACCGTACCACTCACGGTTGCAAGGTCACCTCGATAACTGGCTCTCGCCGTCGCCGTTTGTAGAGCTTCCTCTTGAGTACTCGTGGCACTCAATCCATAACTGGTTTTATCGTCAAGCTGATGCGAGAAATTCAGGTTGTTGACAAAGGATTCTGTACTGTCGGTGTAATAAAAACTATTGGACAAGAACTGGCGAACGCCTAAAGGCATACCCAAGTTAAATGAGATGCTGTTGTCGTTACTATACTGGTTTTCTTGTCTCGATAACGCCAGTGAATACGATATGCTGCCCCAATGTGAGCTGAGTGTTAGGTCATAACCAGTATCGCGATGACCGCTACCCCAGTAGTCTTGAGTCCATCCTGTCGCATTTAAGGAAAATAGGTCAAAGTGATTGTTGACGACCAGCTCATAGCGGTTTTTATTGCGCGTATTGTCAAAGGAGTAGCTAGGGGTATAGTTACTGAAGTCAACATAGTGCTTATCGTTGTAGTGATAACCCACAATACGCAAGTCAGTAACCGAATTGACTCTTTTTGCGTATTGTAACGACAGAGATAGACCGTTTAGCCACGAATCTTGACGGTGGTTGTAGGCGTTGGAAACACGGTTTTTTAATGAGATAGCCCCGATTTCTCCCAACGATTTGGTGATGCCTAGCCCTATCGCTTGATAGTTTTTATTAAGCAGTCCGCTACTGGTCAAGCCCAAATCATCTAAACCAATTTCATAGTTCATATTGAGAAATAGAGAGTCGTTAAAATCTAGGTTCTTTTTTGAACCGATAGAGAATGCATAACTGCTGATGCCGGGGCGAATCATGTCGGGCAGGGTTGTCATTGGGTAGATTTTAGTTTGAGTTTCGCCGTTGTCCTCGGTGATCACAAGTTTAATATCGCCGTTGCCGTTGGGTATGTAATTGGTGAATTCAAACGGACCGGGAGAGACTGTCACTTCAGTCAGCAAGAGATCATTTTGGTAGACACTTAAACGAGCGGTGGTTTGTGCTACTCCGGTCAGCACTGGCGCATAGATGTTTTGTGTCCAGTCTCTAATGCTGCTATCCGTTTGTAGTGTCAGACCGTAGAACTCAAAACTGTTAAACGTAGAAGGTTGAGCGTACAAAGTACCTGCATATAATTCACTGTTGTGTGAATACAATGAACGATAAAGCTGGGTGGAGGTACTTTCGATATTGGTGTTGTCTGTATGAGCAGACAATCGATTAAGCAGAACCCAAGGACCTAAATTTAATTGGGTTTTTGCGCTGCCATAGGCGACAGCATCTCGGTCACTATTTTTATACCAATTGAATTGATAATCCAGTTTAAAACCTGGCTCACCATAATCATATTTTACATCACGATTTCGATTATTATTGAGGTATAGTTGAGGAATAGAAATATATACAGAGCTGCGTTCTGGCTTATACTCGACAGTTGAGTAGCCGATTTCTTCTATCGCATAGCACTTGTGAACACTATTGTACCACTCCTTCATTAGTGCGTAATTGACGTTGGCTTTTTCTAACCACTTTGGGTCTACACACAGGGCCTGGCTAATAATGTTTAGTTTCGTGATGCCTTCAAAAACAGGAGTGCTATTAATATAGACTTGGTAATAATCTTCGACCTCTGGAATTGATTTGTTGCTAAGTCGATTAAATAATGACGGGTCAACCTGATTGACACCGCGAATAAAGTTGAGATTTAAACCCGAACTATGATTAGCGAGATCTATTTTAGCGATATTGATGGTGTTGACATCAGATTCACTTGTCAACTTTTCGTTATTTGCCAATACAGATAAGGCAAAGGGATAGACAATCAATAACAGCAATGCTCGCATTTTGGACACCAATATGGAATAAAGTCATTAACTAGAGGAAGACAATTAAAGCGAGGCTTTGCTTAAGCAAAGCCTCGATATAGAGAATGGTTATTTATAAATAACCGCAAAGGAGACGTCACTCTTAACGCTACCTGCTGTTGCGTTTACAACAGGATCACCATTGCCATCATCACCCGATGTATTGAGCATTTGAGCTGTGAATTCAGGTGCGAATCCAGTCGCTGGTACAGTGCCTAATGAAACAACACCAGTGTTTTGACTAATTGCTGTCGCGCCGTAAGCAAGACCAATGTGTACGCCTGTTGCGCTGCCTGTCGTATTCGCTAGACCTTTGTCACCTAAACCATTTGAACCAAATACCCAATCAATCTCTGCATCCATTCCTGTAAGTGCGTCACAAGTACCACCTGATTTTGGCTCAATGGTAAAGTTCACAGCTGGTGCCATAAGATCGGAAGGTGCCATAGTGCCTAGGTCGATTCTGTCCGACTCAACACCGTCTTGAACAGGGGTAAGGTCACAAGTCGCATCAGTTACTGCGCCGTAAAAATAGACAGTACCTGTATTTGCTTGAACTGACAGACTGCCAAGCATAATCGCGACCGCACTAGCACTAACGAGTAATTTATTTTTCATATTTTTCTTCCTAATTAAATAAAGGTTTTTCATGTTTCACATCAATAACAAACCATTTTGCTATTGAATGTTTGTGAACGGTAAATAATTTTGTACAACGTGAACAACAAATGATGCATACCAAGAAATAAAACTAGTCGTTATCAATAAATGACCAATAGATAGTGCAGTTGGTTATTTATAGCTATGTTTTTGTAATTATCACCGTGTCACTCAATATTTATAACTCATGCAAAATTGCATTTATGTAGGATTAAATAGACAAATTGGAGGTTTGATAATATTTGCTATTTTTGGAGGTGTTTATTTGTAGGAATAGGTGGAAAAGTAGATTTGGTTTCTATTTTATATTGACTATCTATGGCGAGGTTTATAATCATTGCCCACACGTTGATGGTCACTTTGAGATATATCTCTTTGGTTTTATTATATGAATGATAAATTTATGTTACTTATGTTAACATTTTTTGTTAGCACCAATTTGCTTGCGTCGGAATTAGCGGTTGATAGCCAAGATAATATTGACGATGCGATGTTTGATATTGAAGAGGATAAAGTGACTTTAGATCCGAAAAAATGGCGCTATATCACTCAACTAAAAATTGGTAAATCTGATGTGGCTAATCAGAAATATGGTGGTGACTACGGCAGTAGTGTCGGTTTTCGTTTTGGCGCAGCGTTATCCAAGCAGTTAGTGGTGGGTCTTGAATATAATAATACCGATGTTGTGGATTCGGCACGCCACAGTTTGAGCTATATGGGACCAAACATCACCTATCATCACTGGTTAAATGATGCCGTCAGTGCTTATGTTGGTACTGGGGTCGGCGTTAAGTTAACGGATAATTTTTCCCAAGATTCTGAACAAGAAACAATACGTGATGCTTTTCCCTATTTAGATATTGGTTTTCATTATCAATTATCTGAGCGTTGGCGTATTGGTGCGGGCTATCGAAATGCGTTTCGAGTCACTCAAGCGAATGACTCCTTAAATGATGTTTATATGTCATTGAGCTTTATTACAGCGGTGAATCAGCCAGAACCTAGCCCAGTTATTGTCCCAGCGCCATGTCCTGTTTGTGAGGAGGCTCCAATCCCAGAGCCAGAACGAGAACTGATGACCTTGGCTATTTCTTATTTCGATTTGAATGAAAGCCAACTGCCGCCAATCGAAGAGCAAAAAGTTAACAGCATCATTCGTACCATAGACAGTGAAAATGGCATAGAAAAAGTACGAGCCAATGTAAACACTGATGGCTCTGGTATTGCTGAGTCCAATGAAATCCTCTCCGAGCAAAGAGGAAACTATACACATGAACTCATAAAACGTGCCACGACTCTCGATGATGATGACATCATTATTCATACCCAAGTCAATGACCACTCCGAACGATTCTCTCGCTGCATGTTAATTGAAACAGGTCAGAAAAGAGCGGACTGCCTGCAACAAGATAGAAAATTAGAACTAATTCTTTACCCCCAAGAATAAACACAAACAAAACAAGGAAAATAATATGAAAAAAAAATATAGCATTGCAGCGATGGTGGCTGCACCACTGATGCTAAATAGTTATGCATTCGCCAGTGCTTCTGCCGATTGGCTAGATGAAGTTGATCATCATATTGACTCAGTGCGCTGGGAGCGCAACTTTAGCGTAGACAACAACGTTAACGTAGACAACGATTCCGATCCGGCTTCAAGAACCATCAACAACGGGCTTCGTCCAGACCTTGATGTAGAGGGCATGTGGTGGACAGGCTGGGAGGATATTGTTGGTACGACCGAGCTTTATGAGGCACAAACTTGTGCAACATTGATGGCCAGAAGCACCCCGACATTAATGCTGAAAGATGATCTTGCAGAAGACTGTGTTGAGGTCGTATTTTATGAATCGTTTGATACTGAGCGTGGTACAGGATTCCAGCCAATCTCAAGTAAAAAAACGACGCCAACGGTGGCGATCCCTTATGGTTCGTTGAAAAAATTTAACAGCTACGGTAGTGGTCCAATGTTGTTGAAATATAATTCTATTTGGGCACAAGCAGGGGCAGACCTACAAGGTTATGTGTTGTCACTGTCAACTCCATACGGAAGCGCACGAGTTGATACCAAAGGCGGTATACCACTTGCTGCAGGTAACTACAAACTGGCATTTAAAGTTAAAGCGAGTACTCATTCAGCTTTAGCTAAATTTGCTGGCGTTAGTACTCATATCTCTGGCGATTATATAGACATTCGACAAAATGATTATGTGCAGGCTTTTTGGAATAATACCCACTGGAGTACGGTCATTATTCCGTTCAGCTTAGTTGGTGAAGACGAGGTAAGGCTTTCATTTGAAGATATCTTCAATGGTGTACAAAACCGAGGCAGCATTATCGATGATATCGTTGTATATAAACTAGACGGCACGATACAATAATTTAATTAGATTATTTTAAAAAATACGACCAGCTAGGCTTTTCACGCTAGCTGGTATTTGATTTGCGTTGTTTAGGTGGGAAGATAGAGACAACTTTAATTTATTGGATATTAAGGTTGATTATAAGAAGATACAATATGAATGCCTCTAAAAAAGACAACGAATTTTCATATCGCACAATTGTAATAACTAACAATGAGCTATTTTATTGTGGAATAAGGTATTTGTTAGAAAAGCTATCGAATATTAGAGGTGTGGATTATGTTAATGCCTCTAAATTAGATACTGCAGAAATTTCAAAAAGTGATTTTATTATCTTAGATTGGGATAGCAGTAAACACCCTATCAATGAACTTCGTAAGTGTGTTGCGCTTTCCAAAAGGGTTCTGGTGTTTAGTCAACAGAGCTATGCCTTTATTGGTACTCTGTGTATCAAGTACAAAGCGGCTGGCTACATGTGCAAGCATAACACTATGATCCAGATAAATAAGGTGGTAAATCAACTGCTGCAAGGTGGTTGCCATTTTGAGGTGACGCAAACCAAATTGTCTCTGTTAAGTAAAATGGAATATCTCGTCGCAGAAAGCATATGTGAAGGCTTAACGAATAGAGAAATTGCTAATAAATTGAATATCAGCGACAAAACCGTTAGCACCTATAAAATGAGGATTTACAATAAACTGCAGATAAAATCTAATAATTTACTTTATGAGTATATTAAATGGTACTAATCATTAGAGGATTCTAATGATTAGATAACATCAAGTGATGAATTACTTTTCGACCTCTTTTAATAAACTTGCGTAGACGCCATTTAACGCAAGTAACTTATTATGATTTCCTTGCTCGACAATCTCACCGCGTTCAAGAACTAATATATTGTCTGAGTGACGAATAGTACTTAATCTATGCGCAATCGCGATGACGGTTTTTTCACTAAATAAACGCTGCATCGCTTTTTGAATCAAGTCTTCGGTGATGGAGTCCACCGAGCTGGTGGCTTCATCTAACATCATCACCTGCCCACCTTGAGCGACCGCTCGGGCAAATGAGATCAGTTGAGTCTGTCCCGCCGAGAGGTTAGAGCCGTTTTTATCCAATTGAAACTGATAACCTTGCGCCAGTTGTTCAATAAACCGATCGGCATACACATAACGGGCAGCTTGTTCAACATCAGCTGAAGTCATGTCGGGTTTACCCAGTGAGATATTAAAACTGACGCTGTTCTCGAACAAAAACACATCCTGCATCATCAGAGAAAACAGCGGCATCGTGTCTTGGCTAGAGAGCTGCGATAACTCAATCCCGTTCAGCAAAATGCTGCCTTCATAGCCTTGGTAGGTTTTGCTGATCAGCCTTAATAGGGTCGACTTTCCTGAGCCGGTTGAGCCGACTAAGGCAATTTGATGACCTTTTTTAAGGGTAAAAGAGACATTCTTGAGCACGTAAGGTGTGTCGCTGCGATAGCGAAAGCTGACATTGATAAACTCCAGCGATTGGAAGGTTTTGAGAGACTCGCTGACTTGTTGCGACGGCAGTAGGTTCAATCCTTGTTCTTCAATGGGTTCGACAAACAACTCCTCAACATGATCAAACGCGGCAAAGGAACTCTGGATGGTGGCGATCTGTGAGGTAAAATCACGCAGCGGCACGAATACCTTTTCTAGTGTATTAATAAAGGCGATAAGGACACCAAGCGTCAGGGTGTTTTGCAGGACTTGTTCTGAGCCATACCAGATCATGATCGCGATAGTGACCGAGGTAATTCCAGAGATAAACGCAAACAAGATAGCGTCGTATTTGTTGACCTTCATTTGTGCTTTCAGAAATTGATCATTAAAGCCTTTGTATTTGCGCTCAACCTCTTGTTCCGCACGATATAGCTGTACCGTTTTGACGCCCAGAAGCAGTTCTTGTAGATAACCAATCCCTTTCGCCAGTGCCGAGCGGGTGATCTTATACATCGCCCTGAGTTTATTGCGAATATAGGCGGTGATCCACATCACTGGCGGCATAACGATAAGCACGATCAGGGTCAGTTGCCAATCGATGAAGAACATCATAATCAGTAGCGCAACGGTGGTCAGTGAGTCTTTCACCAAGCCCACGATGTTTTGCACGAACGACTCGCCAATGGTCTCAAGATCTGTGGTCAGCCTTGAGAGCGTAATACCATGCGGACGATGGTCAAAATAACTGCGAGGCAGTTTAAGCACACGAGCAAAAAGCGCTGAACGCATATCGGTGATGGTATGTTGCCCGGTTTTTCTTAGGTTATAGGAATAGATGGCATCAACCACATAATTGACCGCCAACACTAACACCAGATAACCGATATCTAACCATAAACCTTGCTCGATGCCTTGGGTTAGATGGACGTCAATAATTTGAATCACCAGCCAAGGAAACAGTAGACTGCTGGCGATGGAGAGCGGCAGCATCGCGATACCGGTCCAAGCCCACGTTTTGTACTTGCTGGCAAAATGGAAAAAGTGTTTTAAGTATTGAATGTCAGCCGCTTTTAACATGCTTGCGCCTCGGTTTCATTTTGCTGTAGTTGCCAAGTATTTCGGTAGTAAGAGCAGGTTTCTAGGAGTGTTTGGTGATCGCCCGATGCGATGATTTTCCCTTGATCCAACACCATGATTTCATCCATATACTCCAACGCACTGACGCGATGTGATACCACCAACATGGATTGATGGGTCAATTGAGCAAACAGATTTTGCAGAATTTTTCGCTCTGTTTCGTAGTCGACGGCAGACAGCACGTTGTCCATGATAATAATATCGCTGGACTCGAGTAGCGCTCTGGCGATGCTTAAGCGCTGTTTCTGACCACCTGAGAGCATGATCCCTTTTTCACCCACAAGGGTGTGCTCTTGTTGTTCAAATCGTGCGACATCGTCTGCCAGTTGGCTTAACGCTAAGATCTCTGGCACCTTCTGTTTGGCGCTGGTGGACTCTGCGCTTCCAAACAGCACATTGTTTTCGATGCTGTCTGAGAAAAGGTAAGGGTCTTGCGTAATGGTGCGGATAAAGCGGCGAATATCTTGTCTGGAGAAACTCGTAATGTCGCGATCGCCAAGAAACACGCTATTGCTGGGGATATCAAGATGATGGTTTAAGCAGTTCACCAAGGTGGATTTCCCCGAACCTATTGCCCCGAGCAGCCCTAATTTCTTCCCTGCTGGAAGCGCAAAACTGATGTTATCAAGGATCGGATTGTCATCGCCTGGGTAGTAGAAAGTCAGGTTTTGTACTTTAAGGGTTTGCTTACGCAGTTGTGAGACTTCTTGTTCGGAGAGTTGTACGTCGTGCTTTTCAGGCAGAGATTCATTGAGGATGACCTGAACGCTATCGATGCCCACCATCCCACGCTGATAGAGCGAGGCAACACGCCCAAGTTGCATCAGAGGGAAAGCGAGTAATACCGAGTAGGAAAGAAAGGCCGTGATCTCACCCAGCGTTAATTCTTGGTTGAGCAGCATATAGCCCCCGAGTCCCAGTATCAGAATCTTCATGAGATTATTGGCGTAATCCAGCACTGGCATAATAAAGGTTTGGATCTTGGTGATGCGCATACGACAGCGCAGCAGCAGTTGGTTGAGCTTGTTGATTTCTTCTTCAACCCAAGGTGACATCTGCTGGTTTTTAATCACATCAATACCGGACAGGTAGTTCATCAGTTGTGACGATAGGTTTTGTAATCTCTGAAGATGTTCGATGTGCAGAGCTTTCATGCGCACGAAACCGAGTCGAAAAATAATAAACGCAATGGTAATTGGAATCACCGAGTAGAGGGTCAATTCAGGGGAGATGCGCCACATCCAGAGCGGCGTTAACGAAAGGGCAAAGAGAATGTTGACCACTTGCAAAAAGCCGACACCGAACAGCAAGCGAATACCGGTGAGATCATTATTGAGTATTGATATCAGTTTGCCCGAAGTGAATCGCTGATGAAAATTATTGGGCAGGGCATTGAGCTTGGCGAGTAAGTCATTTTTTAATACCGCTTCGGTGATGCGTCCCGGATTGAGGGCGTATACCCGCGAAAAAATGCGAGTCACAATCATCAATATCGACATCACGATCACGATCCAAACATATTGCTTAAGCTGACCGTGTCCCGATGAACTGACATCATCGACCAGATCAATCGCCAACTGGATATAGTGAGGGATCTCGACCTGCAGCCAGTTCACCGCAAAGATAAACAGTGTGGCTAATAGATAGGATTTTTGATTCAGACGCAAATAGTGAACAATAAACTGAAACTTGGTCATGATACCCCTTGAGAATTGACCGAGAAATAAACACGGAATCAAACGCGGTAGAGTGGTTTGCCCAGTGTGCTAACGGGTTAGTGTACATGGGATAAAGGTAGAACACATTGATTCTAGGCTAAAAAAGCCGCTAGAGTCAGCGGCTATAAAGGTCAATGCGTTGCTCGTCGTGTTAAGCGTCAATGTTGACCATGGATATGTCGAAATTCTTGCTTGATGGCATGGAGCATGTTGATGGCATTGTCGGCGGGCGCCTGAATGATTTTGGTGACCGGAAACGCGCCGGTTTGCTCGATTTTTATCTCGGTATCAGAGAGCAATTCAATCGTGGTTCTATCAAACTCAAAATTGCATAAGTTCACATCCATAATGGCACTCGCCCACTCGATTGCCTGTGGATTTTTATGGGTGTAAAGATTGGTTAGCACGCCGGAGCTTCCGTCCGGCATCGGCAGCAATTGATCAACAATGCCGTCGTCATCGCTATCCCAGATAAGCAGTTCTAGTTCCCCCTCTCCATCACTGAATGCATTGATGGGATAACCACTTTCATCTAGGGTAAGCAGCACTTTGGTGTGGTTTTGTACGCTGGGCGTCGTCGCTGGAGTATCGGGGGTCGCAATAGAGTCAAGAAACTGGGAAAAGGAGTATTGTAGGTAGGCGGTAACTTCTTCATTGTCATTAATATTGATGCCACTCGGCGCATCGGAGTGGGCGGTATTAATGGAGATTTCCGGCATGTCTGATAAGAAGGTTTCAAACAGTTGGATTGCTTTTTCTCGTTCGCTAAGTGTTGCAGTGACTTTACTCATATTTTTAGCCTTATCATTTGTTAAGGGGTAAAAAGACGGTGAATAAAAAGACGACAATTACTAGGGGATGATTTTGTAGAAGAGTGTTGTTCATACAGTAGCAAAGCTAGATAGAGATTCAATGCTTAAACTGGGTCAAAATTTGTTGTTGGCAGGCGTTTATATTGATTTGAGAACTATCGCGCAAAAAGAAAAAACGCCAATCAAAAAGATTGGCGCTTTGCAGATGTTGTGACTAGCGAGGTGAATTATTTCGCTGTTACAGAGAATGCGTCAACGCGAACTTCTGTTTGCTTACCGATGTCACCACCTGTTGCGATTTTAGACGCGTCAGTGATGTGTAGGCGAGTGTAGATAGTTGCTGTTGTGTTGCTACCGCTGTTGAAGTCAACAGACGCTTGACGGAATGAAGACTTAAGCTCACCTTTAGGAGCGTCAGCAAGATCACGTACGTGAATTGCTTTTTCGCCTAGAACTTTACCATCAGCACCACGCGCACCCGCGATGACGTCAGAGATAGAATCTTGACCTTTCTTATCCATTAGATAGAAAGACATCACGTAGTCAGTGTTTGGTTTTAGACCCGTAATTGTTTGCTCAAGCGCAGGCTGAGCAGTGAAGTCGTCGCCAGCGTTTCTGAAACGCATACGAGCAGAACCTTCCGTTTCAAATGCACTGTCTTTAGAACTACCAACATCGCCTTTACCAGCTTTGTTGTCTTCAACTTGAACCCATACCTTGCTGTTACCTTTGTTGGCACGGAACTCAGTTAGTTGAGGATCAACAACTAGGTTGCTTGCTTGTACTGCGCCAGCGAAAAGAGTAGAAATTGCTAGACCTAGATACACTTTTTTCATTTGAATCACCCTTACATTTTGATGGTATGTCCTTTACGGAATGTCTACATACTAATGGTATTGTATGATTTAACCTGATTTGGTAACGAGAAATGTGAACTGGGTAGGCGTTTTAATTTCACATAGTGACCTAGGTTAAATTTTCCAAAGTCTATTTGTATCAGACGAAGAGAAATATGAGGCTTGTCAACGAGCTAGGCTAATGATGAAACGGCTAATAGGATAGTTTAGACTGGGTGTTGTGCAAAAGTTGAGCATTAAAAAATGGTATAAAAAAACCCAAAGAGCAGGCTCTTTGGGTTTAGAAAGCTTCAAGCTAGTCAGCGAATCGCCAACCGATCGAATAGTCAAAAGCCTATTAGATACCTAGAGCTTGACCACCACCGATTTGTAGAGTTTCAGCAGTGATAAATGACGCATCTTCGCTGACTAGGAAAGAGATAACAGAAGCGACTTCTTCTGGTTGACCTAGACGACCTAGCATGATGCTGTCAGCCCAAGAAGCAAATACTTCTGGCTTAGTTGCTTTGATTTGTGCGTGGAACGGAGTATCGATAGTACCTGGAGATACAGCGTTAACACGGATTTTAGCTGGAGCAAGTTCTTTAGCAAGTGCACGAGTTAGCGTGTGAACGGCTGCTTTAGAAGTACCGTAGATACCTGCACCTGGGCCACCTGCGTTCCATGCTGCATTAGAAGTGAAGTTGATGATAGACGCGTTGTCTGACTTCTTAAGGAACGGGATTGCAGCGCGAGATACGAAGAATGCGCTGTCTAGGTTAAGTGCCATTACGAAGCGGAAGAACTCAGTTGTCATTTCTTCGATTGGGCTACGACCACCTAGGCCACCAGCGTTGTTAACAACAACGTCGATCTTACCGTATTTTTCACCGATAGCGTTGATGTTTGCAGTTACAGCGTGCTCGTCTGTTACGTCAAAACCGTAGTACTCAGCTTCGATACCCGCTTCTTTAAGCTCAGCAACGCGCGCTGCGCCGGTCTCGTCTTCGATACCGTTTAGAATAACAGTGTAGCCGTCTTTACCTAGACGTTTAGCAACCTGGAAACCGATGCCGCCGGTTGCACCAGAGATAAATGCAATTTTATTAGCCATGATAATATACTCTTTGAGTGAAATGGATGAATCTATTAACCATCGATTGAGTGCCGGTATAAGACGGCACGATATCTACTTATTCACGATGTCTATCTATTACTGTAATGAGCAAGTGCCTTACAACAGGCAAATGCTGGAATAGGCGAAGATAGCCGTGACAATCGTTAATAAAACATACGGTATTTTTGTATTACAAATAGATTTTAAGGGCTTTAGCACCAGAGTGCAAACCGATTTATGCGCTTGGCGACCCAGCAAATTCTCAATTCGCGGGTCAGCTCTCATTTTCCAATGATAAACTTGAGGGTATCGTCACGTTAAATCCACCACATAAGTGGGCGGTTAACTGGCTGCTCGCACATTCCCTTTTCGTAAATCATTTAACACCGATGCTTTGGGTCCATCCGCGATAATGGTCCCTTTTTCCATCACAATGACCCTGTCTACGACATCCAACATTGAGGTTTTGTGGGTGATTAATATCAGGGTTTCACTACTTTTTAGCTGTTTCAGCTGTGTTTTAATGTGTAACTCAGAACGGTTGTCCATCGCACTGGTCGGTTCATCCATAATAAGAATAGGCGGTCTTGCCAGCATCGCCCGAGCCACGGCGACCGCTTGGCGCTGTCCTCCAGATAGCATTGCGCCCCCTTCACCTACTTGGCGTTCTAAACCCGCGGGATCTTGTTGCGTAAACACCGTTACCCCCGCGCGGTTGGCGGCATCAAGTACATCGCGATCATCGATTAATGGACGACCAAGGGTAATGTTGTCGCGGATAGAGCCGTAAAAAAGGTTACAGTCTTGCGGAACACAACCGATGTTGCGTCTGATATCCACATGGTGGAGCTGATCGATATCGGTTTCATCAATGCGCACATGCCCCTCGGTTGGCTTGTAAAGCCCCATAATCAGGCGTTCCAGTGTGGTTTTTCCTGACCCAATGCGACCAATAATCGCGACTTTTTCACCGGGATTAATGGTCATCGTGAGATCGCGGATTGAGGCGACGGGTGAGTCTGGGTAGTGAAAGGTCACTTTATCTAGCTCAATTTTTCCCTGCATCACGGGACGGTGAATATAACGTTTGCCCTCTTCTTGTTCATCGGGCATTGCCATGACTTGTTCAATGATGGACATGGAGGATTTGGCTTGATTGTAGCGTGTTGAAAGCAGCGAAAGCTGAACCAAAGGTCCAATGGCACGACCGCTCAGCATGGTGGCAGCAATCAATCCACCCATGGTAAGCATGCCGTCAGAAATCAGATATACCCCAAGAATGACCATGGACACATTACACGCTTGCTGCACAAAGCCAGCGGTATTTTGAATACCATCGGTAATTCGTTTGCTCTTGATGTTCCAGTTTGCCATGTGCGCCACGGCTTCTTCCCAGCGGAATTGGTATTGGCTTTGGGCACCGAAAATCTTCACGGTTTCCAGCCCGGCTAAACTCTCGATTAAGTTGGCGTATTTTTGCGAGGCCAGTCGTGAGCCTTCATCAATGGTTTTGCGCAGCGGTCCTTGAATCAACAGGGAGTAAATCACCAGAATGACAACGCCGACAATCGGAATGATGACCAGATTCCCAGCCATCAACCAGATCAAAACCAAGAACAGGATGGCAAAAGGTAAATCAATCAGCGAAGCGACCGTAGCGGAGGTAAAGAATTCGCGAATGGATTCAAACTCTTGCAGATGGCGAGCAAAAGCCCCAACTGATGGGGGACGCGCTTCCATACGAATGCCCATCACCTTGCTGAACAGTTTAGAAGAAATCAATATGTCGGACTTTTTCCCCGCCACATCAATAAAGTAGCTGCGCATCATCTTTAGCACTAAGTCAAAGAAGAACACCACGAAAATCCCCGCGGCAAGCACCCACAGTGTTTCAAAAGCGAGGTTAGGCACCACTTTGTCGTAGACTAAGCGAGTGAATAGAGGCGCGGCAACTGCAAACACATTGATCAAGATTGAAGCGATCAATACGTCTCGGTAAATTCGTTTAGATTGCCACAAGGTGCTCCAGAACCAGTGACCGTCACGAGTTTTGAGAACCTCAGGGGAGCGCTCGTCATAGCGGAATTGCTTTTTCACCAAGAAATAGCGCCCGAGAAACTGTTCGCTGATTTCTTCGACAGGCACTGAAATCGGCACCATTCCAGATTCGAGAGTGATGATCTCCGCTTCGTTTTTCTCTTTATCTATGCTGCTGAGGACACAGGCATCTCCCCCTTTAAGCAGCAAAATGACCGGAAAAACCATGCTGGGGATTTTATCGATGCTGGCGCGATTTTCTTTGGCGACCAGTCCAGCTCTCTCGGCGGAACGAGGCAGCAAAAAGGGCGTTAGCTTTCCATCCGAGAGAGGGAGACCATTGATTAACGCTTCAGGCGAGTTAGCTAAACCATAGTAGCGACTAATATAGATCAGCGAATTCAGTATTGGGTCCTTCATACACCGGCCACCTTGTTATTTATCTACGATAAAGCCTTGGAAAATATCAACGAAATGCTCCGAGAGCAGATCGAGTTGCGTCTGAGTTTCTACGCGAGAGGCAATGGTAGTAATGCTTAAATTATGTGCCGTTCTTGAAACGGAACTTAGGGTGAACTTCTGTTTTTCATCGTCTAAATGGTGCGTATAGAGATAATCAAGCTTCACATAATCGGGTCTAAATTCATTTAGATAGGCAAGAGATTTGAAATGACGACCGTAATTGTCGACACCAAATTTAGCGCCCGCGCTGCGAAGTGCATGACAGAAAAGGGCGGTATTGTCTGGGTTATCGACGAAGCAGATCTCTGGGATCTCAAAGTGCAGCTTGTGGGTGATGCGACGATGTTTATTGAGAACGCTACTTATCCAGCGAATAAAGCTCGGCTGTTCTAGGCTACTGGCTGCAATGTTGATCGCGATAGGGTCAGCGGTGTCATCGCGTTCCAGTACCTTGATCACCGACTGGATCACGTGTTCATCAAAGAGTTGGCTAGCACCTAACTGTTCAAGCGCCAACAGGTATTGGTTCGCGGTATAGCGCTGTTCGCCGGTATCAATCGAAGAGAACACCTCTTTATGAAAGATATCACCGCTTTTGCTATTTGCGGCTTGAAATCGGAACTGTACCCAATCGTTATTGATGGCTTCTTCAACCACCATTCGCCATTGCTGTTTACCGAGAGTTGTCGCATGCGTTTGCGACGAAATATAGCCGTAATCAATTTCAGGGTTGGATTTGGCTTCCGTCAATGCGTTGTCGAGAGTCGACAGCATTTGCGAGCTATCTTTGTGTTCTTGGCTATAGACCACGCCAAGCGAGGCTTGTGCTTTACTCAGACCCGTTGGGTCAGAGCTCATGTCTTGAATGCAGCTAACGATCGCGCTGGCGACCATCTTAAGCTCGTCTTGATCAATATTGGGGAAGATAAAGCCAAATTCGTTCGAGGAGATCCGCGCGATGGTGCAGTTCGGAATATTGATGGTAACGGAAAGCAAATCCGACAGCTCTTTTACCAACTCATCACCGGCGTGGTAACCCTGATCTTTATAAGCCTCTTTGACAAACTGTGCATCAAGAATGGCTAAGCCACCTAATGAGGATTCGGATAACCACTGTTCAAGTTGGGCGGTAAAGTAGGCGCGATTACCCAATTGAGAAACCGAATCCATATACGCTCTTTCACGTAGCTGTTGAGCCTCTTTGGCTTGTAAAGAAAAGGAAATTTCAAGGTGCTTACTCATGCTATTGATTCCGTCAACGACGGCGATGAGGTCTTTGGTGTTGGGGCGTTCTAAAGGCTGACCAAATTGTTTGTTGGCGACTTGATCCATTTTTTTCACAATGGCATTGAGCGGCTTGAGGGCGCGTCGCAATATCCAAGAAATGGCAACCAGTCCCAGCAATAGAATGGCGACGAACACCAAAGCCAAGTTTTTGAACGCATGCCAAAGCTGAGAATAGGCGCTACCGGGATGACTGATGATTTCGATTTGAGCCAGTTGCAACCAACCGCTAGTGACGACTCTGGAATCCATTATCGGTTTAAACAGTTCCAAATGAGAAAACCAACTGGGCACATCATTGGGTGCAATAGGGTATCGGCGGATGATCTCTTGGTTGTTATCCAAAAAGACCAAGCGAACCGTTGAATAGGTGCTGCCATCAAATAGAGCATTAATGACGGACTCTACCGCGACAGGGTCTTTGTCTTGCAAGTAAGGAGCAAGAGCAAGACCGACCGTGTTGATGGTGTTATTCACTTCTGAGCGCTGCTGCTGCTCTAAAAAGTTTCTCGTGGTGTTAAATTCAATAACAAACACCGAGACTAAAAGCATAATAAATACGGCAATCATACCGACTACAAGCTGTCTAAATAGTGTCATAGTGATTTACTCGTCCTGATTAATCCTAATTCTCGCCAAAGCTACTTGTGATTAACGCTATTTTTAATCAACGCTATTTCTCATCAAAGTCATCTATCATCAAAGCTACTTTTCTACGAAGTTATTGATTCCGTGTTGTGACTCCATCTCAATCCATGGTTGGAATCCTCAATCTAAAGAGATTTTTGGCTTTCTAAGATGTAGATTTCTCTCTCTGTCTCGCAAGTCGTTCCATAATTTGAGTCTTGATGATTTACCCGCTAGCTGTCCTTGACTGGTTTTCATTACCCAAAGGTTTTGACCGTTAAAACTGTATATCGGCAGTAGATCGGGCCTTTGCGTTGCGGGCTTTATCTCTGCGATCAGGTTATCCAAAATCAATGGTTGCGACGTCGGCGTTGGATAGTAAGCCAGCACCATATGAAACTGGTTCAGCCTAATCGCTTTTACATAAATCAAGCGCAGCTTTTTATCTGGAACACCTAGCTCTATCAAGGAGAAATATTTTGCGATAGTAAAGTCTTCGCAATCGCCTCCGCGACTACCGATAAACTCTAAAGGTGTTGCCCAATAGTCTGTTTGTCCCCAAAAATCGATGTCATCTACAAAGGTCATCTGATTAAAAAAATCGTTTACTCTGGTGATCTTTTGTCGCTCCGGTAACTGACTGACTTCGCTGAGTTCATCTCGCCAATAGGTGACACGTTTGCCAGCTTGTTCCCCATAGGTTTTGGTGACGACTGAAATCCAACGCAATTCCTGATGGCTGTATGCCGCTACACCGCCAGAGAAAGTGATCAGGGCGGAGAACAGAAATACCATCCAACGGGGACAGCGAAAATGACACAATGTAACGATGTTTAATACCAAGGGAACTACTCTTTTAATGCATTGCTCTGAGCGCTAATAATCGGTTTAAGTAGATAATCTAACACGGTTCGTTTACCGGTTATAATATCCACAGAGGCGGTCATTCCCGGGATAATGGGCAGCTCCTCATCGTGTCCAAAATTGGTTTCATCAGTACGAACTCGCACAATATAAAAACTGTTGCCCTCTTCATCTTGGGTGGTATCGGCACTGATGTGCTCCAATACGCCATTAAGCCCACCGTACTTGGTAAAATCGTAGGCACTGAACTTTACGATGGCGTGTAAGTCTGGGCGTAAAAAGGCGATATCTTGCGGAGCAATCTTGGCTTCGACCAATAAGGTGTCTTCCGTCGGGACGATTTCAACAATATCCATCCCCGGCTGGATAACACCGCCGACGGTATTGACGTTAAGGGTTTTCACTGTCCCCGTGACTGGCGAGAGCACCACCGTGCGATTGACACGGTCTTCAAGACCCACTGCAGACTCGGTCATGGAGGAGAGTTGATCTTGGGATTGATTGAGTTTTTCTTGATTCTCCGAGCGGAATTGTTGCGCGGCGTCGATACGGCTCAGTTTTGCTTCTTGAATCGCCGATCTCAGAGCTGGGATTTTCAACTCGGTCGAAGTGAGTTCACGACGAGTATCATTGACTTGTCGTTGCAGCTTTAGCAGCTCAATTTTGGGTACTACGCCTTCATCCGCGAGCGGTTTAGTAATGTTGTATTCGTCTCTTGCCAGATTGTAGCCTTGTCTTAGACTTCGCACTCGGGATTGGATCTCAATCAATTCTTGTTGTTTCTGTCTCACTTGTTGATCGATAACCGAAAGTTGGTTCTTGAGCTTATTAAGATCTTGTCGATATTCAGCCCGCTGTCTGGCAGCCAGTTGCGGATAGTCAGCTTCAAAGGAGGGGGGGAAAGCCAACTTATCGAATTTGAGTACCACCGATTGTTGCCAGTCGTCTTGACTGACGTCCTCGTTAATGACCACACTGGTCATGGAAGCGGACAGTTGCAGTACATTCGCGGTTAGGTTGAGAACCTGCTGCTCACGTTCTCGAAAGTCGGAGCGGAAACGAGTGTCATCAATTAACAGCAGTTGTTGCCCTTGGGTAACGGCATCGCCTTCCTTGACCAGAATTTCTTTTACCAAGCCACCTTCAAGGTTTTGGATCACTTGCACCTGAGAAGAGGGGATCACTTTACCTTGACCGACAGTGACCTTATCGATTTCTGCCCAATAAGCCCAGACGCCAGCACATACAAAAAACAGCACCATTACCCATAGCATAATACGGGCGCTTGTCGGTGTATTCAGTAGTAGAGCGGCTGTTTTGTCGTCGATATAGTCAAGTTCGGCGTCAGACACTTTTTTCAGTTCTTTTTTATCCATGATTTGTCCGCTATCCCTGCTCTGTTTTAAAACCTAATACGTAGCACTAGTAGCACTTAAACACTTGCCGTTGTTATCTGAATATAAAGGCATGCTAGGGTTCGCCAAGTTACACTTAATTCGTTGATCATTCGCATAGTTATAAGACTAGGAGAGTTGAGGCTAAAAGCTACTAATCCTGTGTAATTAGTTTAATTGCCTCAAGATGTTAGCCGTTATCGTTGCTTCAGCTAACGTTGCATCCGCTTTATGACAGCAAGGCTAGAGAGCGGTTTTGTTATGGTTGACTCGGAATGACTTGAGTTATCAGAGATTAAAGCGCAGAATTTGTTAAAAAAATCGAGGAATGGATATGGCACTTGAAGATATTCGCCGTGAATACAGCCAAGGCGGATTACGCCGAAAGGATCTCAATCACGATCCCATCAAACAATTTAACCTCTGGTTAGAACAAGCGATTAAAGCCAAGTTGATGGATCCCACCGCAATGACGGTGGCAACCGTAGACCAAGCGGGACAGCCATTTCAACGTATTGTGTTGCTTAAACACCTAGATGAAAACGGCTTTGTGTTTTACACCAATCTGGGCAGCCGTAAAGCCCAGCATATTGAGCACAACAGCAAGGTCAGCCTGCACTTTCCTTGGCACAATCTTGAGCGTCAAGTGCATGTCACCGGCGTGGCAGAGAAAATGAGTGCGGTGGAAAATATGAAGTACTTTGTCTCTCGCCCTAAAGAGAGCCAATTAGCAGCGATGGCAAGTAAACAGAGTAGCCGTTTGTCAACGCGTGGTGTGCTTGAAGGTAAATATCTGGAGCTAAAACAGAAGTTTGCCAAAGGCGATATCCCAGTCCCATCGTTTTGGGGTGGTTACCGAATTCGCCCTGAATCGATTGAGTTTTGGCAAGGGGGTGAACACCGACTGCATGACCGCTTCTTGTTCAGTAAGCAGCAAGATGGCGAAAGCCAATGGCAGATTGACCGCTTAGCGCCTTAAGTGATGTTCACTGAGTTTTGGTTCAAAATACAATCACCGTAATACTACAACACTTGATCATGCTTTCAGGATGCTTGATCAAGTGTTGATCTCGATCGTTAAGGGATCATTGCTATATTGGGTCGTTAATCGTGTTATTGAGCCTTAAAGTGTGCGTAGTTGCCTCTGTTCTCTTATCTTGATCATGCTTCCATATAGAAAGTATGGGAAGAATGACTTCCTTGATCATGCTTTCATACCGGATAGAGAAAATACGATAACTGATTGAATTTATGAGGATCACACTGTGCGCGATGAGAGTAACGGCGCAGAAGTAGAGCCATAATGTTTCAGCAGAAAAGAAAAAGTGCCGCTTAGAATAAGCGGCACAAAAGTTATAATCTAAATATCGTGAGTTTATAAGGCAGGAGCTTGGGTTTCAGGCTCAATCACTTCCACTTCTTTGATCACAAAGTCTGCAAAGTCGACATCTTGATCTTGCAGTAACTCTATCTGACTGATTGAACGATAGATCCCCCATTTAGGACGTACAAAGTTGCCTGAGTTGGCATCTGAACCGGAACGCCACATCTCTAGGTTTTGTTCTGTGACCGTGATGATCGGCGTGTCTTCACCCAACTTTGTTAGGGTGACATGCAGCTTACCGTCTTCGTTATAATCCACTCGCACAAAAGCCTCAAGCCATTGATCCTCGATATCGCTGTTCCAGTCGACGCTAGAATCCTCTGTGGAGTTATATAAGGCGTTATTGGTCGTTCCGCTTTTGTCGCTGTTGTAATGAACATGGCGGATTTCTAGGTTATCAACGCCACTTTTGGTATTGGCTGTGAATGTCAGTATAGGTTGGCTGTCGTTCACCCAGCTTTCACTGCCACTATGCTTGACGGCTTTGAGTTGGAATAGGTGAGTGAAGTTAGAGGTAAGATTGAAGTCACCGTTTACGCGGAATTTCCAGCTATATTCAAAGATCTTACCCAGCGTGCCTTTTAGCTTGTCGTCAGAGTTACCATAGACTTTGATTTCGTTGCGCTGGCGGTCGTCGTTCTCTAGCTTATCTCTGTCAATGTCTTCATGGGTATGGATGTAGAATTTGAAGTAATCAAACCCTGAGTCTATATCAGAAAATTCAATGATGTGGCTCTCTGTCGGATGGTTAACATCATAGAGATCCGGCGCTTCAATCGAGCCCGTACCATAAACACTCTCAATCGTTTCATAGGCATCGAAGCCATCGGAAACATTGGCGTTCAGTGGCGTGGAACTGAGTGCTTGAAAGTAGCTGCTATCATCAATAGGGTAATCGCCACTTCCTTCGCCACCACCTGAATTATTGCCACCAGAATCGCTGCCACCGCAGCCCGATAATAGCGCGATAGCAATACTGCTCGCCAGCCAGTGCTTGGGTTTTATTTTATTTGTTAGAAAAGTAGGGTACGTCATTGATCGACTCCAGATTGTAGGTCGCGCAGAGGGAACGACTTATGTTTTTTTATTGGGTATCAGTATAAAAAAAAGGAGCAAATAGATATCTGCTCCTCTTCAAAGATTAATCACTTAACTTACTACTTTTAAAGTAATAATTTCTAAGCTGTTACTTCTTATCAACAGCCGTTTCTAGGCTGTAGAAGTGAGCTTCACCTTTACCGTTTTTAAACTGGTTGTAGATACCTGCTTTGAAGTAGCTCACCATGTCCTTCCAGTAAGTCAGGTCATGTTCCGCTTTCACAACGCCATCTAGTTTGATCACGAGTTTGTTGTTACCCGCGATCACGTCGAACTTCGTTGGTTCATCAGTCTTGATTGGACCAAGATCTAGCTTAACGTAAGCTTTCTTACACTCAGGCGTGCCTTTGTTACCGCTCTTAGAACCACAGTTTACCGTGTTGTTCTTGATGATTGCCCAGTAGTGGTCTTGTTTACCGCTGCGGTCTGCATCGTAAACGATACGTAGTAGAGGGTGCGGGATGTAACCTTCACCGTGGCTGCCTTTCTTACCGTCGAAGAAAGTACCCTTGTTGTGGATCTGAAGGAAAGTCATCTCATCACGCTTCTTCTCACTGTTTGCAACAGATTCGCGTGGGTTGATTGGCATGACTTCTGCCGTCATGCGGTAGTAAGTGTCTGCTTCACCTGTTTTGAAGTGCTCAAGAACACGGACTTCGTTACGGTTTTTATAACCTTCCATTGCGAATACAAGGGCTTCAGAACCTTTGTCCACGTAGAAGAATTCGTTTGAATAACCCGCAAACTTACCGTCTTCAATGACGTCTTTCTTGTTACCAGATTTACCCGCTGGATCAGAAAGTTGCAGTTTAGAAATGTCTAGGATTTGTGAGAACTGTGCATAATCTGCAGGAACACCACGTTCGCCAGTTGGCGCTTTGTAGTCTGCGCCGATTGCAGAAGTTGCGAATAATGCACCCGTTAGCGCGGTTGCTAGCATGCTGACCTTAAGAGGTTTCATAGAATAAGTATCCCAAAAAAAATGACAAATTTGTCAGTGACGTTACGATGGGCGCATTATAACGTGCGGTTAAGGGTTTAAATATAATCATACAATTAACTTTTGAACTAGATCTCGCTGTAGTACAAAAATGACAGAACAAAATGAGAAAACCGAGATATTGCGACCAATATCTCGGTTTTATTGTGGAATATGACGCTGATCGTTTGGTTACGCGCCATGCTATTGATAGTTTTATTTGTCGGACTTTAAGGTCAATCGTACATCAATTTGTCCGCTTTCTCTTGGTTGAACTCTTTGACGGCTTTTCGGGCTAATTGTCTAAATGGCAGGGCTTTGACCAACTCTTCAAAAGGCTGAATAGCAAACGCCCAAAATACCGAACCATCAAACACCAACACAATTAATGCGCAAAGCGGGATAGAAATCACCCACTGTCCAGTAAAGTTGATTTTGAAGACCGCGGTGGTTTTGCCTAGTGCTCTCAACACATGCCCGTGAACCGTGTTGTAGCCGCGAATAATGGGTGTAAAGATATAAAGGGGAGCGATGACCGCCAGTGCTTGATATGTCGCAGGGTCCATAACTGGGTAAATGTCTTCAATGACTAAGCTCAATCCAAAAAATGCGACAGAACAAGCAATAGAAATACCGACTGCAACATCAATGCTGGTGTCGATATCTTTAGCAAGAGTATCCATCTTGCGAGAACCGATAGCTTGGCTAATGCTGATTGCCGAAGAGTGCGCCCATGCGGTAATAAATTGTGTGCCCGCTCTAAACCACGGCCAAACCAGTGTTATAGCAACATAAGCATTGATATTAAGTTGCGAATAGAGCAACTGATAAATGGTGGCACCGATAGAAAGAATAGTGACATTGGCGGCGACAGGGAATATTTCAATAAAGTGCAAACGGATATTGGTACGCATTGCTGACCAATCCGATTGCCATTGTAAAATCACTGTTTCATCTTTGCGTAGGCACCAACTTAAAAATAGCAAGCGCAAGGTAATAGCAGCGATGCTACCCAAAGCCGCCCCTTGCACGCCCATCCCCGCAAAGTGCCATGTCGATGACAAGTTGACGCCGTGAATTAACGCATAAGAAAGCGCCGCGTTAAAAGGCATTTCTAATAGATAGCCTTTAAACGGAACCTTAGTGCGACCTAAACTGTTAAACAGCGCGGTCATCACCTGAGTTATCGCCGTATAGATCACCAGATATTTTGAGATATCAAGGTAATGACTGATTTCGCTGTGTAGCGAAGTATTATCGGTAATAGCGAGTAGCAGCGGTTGTTCAAACAGCGTCAGCAATACCCAAAACAGTGCCGCGACCGACAAGTTGATGATCATGCCCGCATAGTAAGCTTTGGAAACCGACTCGGCTTTGCCCGAACCGACGGCGCGGCTCAGCACTAATTGAGTTCCGTTTGCCAGCGCCATTTGAATACCCAGAATAAACGCCACTACAGTGGTAGCAATGCCCATCGAAGCCAATGGGATCTCTCCCAACGGTGACACCAATAAGGTATCGATCATTAGCATCGATTGCATCAACAGCGCATTCAACGCCAACGGCCAAGCGAGGGAGAGATTCTTTCTAATGTACGATTGTGCAGGCACGGTAAAACCTTAGTATTTAGACAGCAATATTAAATAGCGGTATCACCCAGAGACACAAAGCAGCCTTAATGGGCTGGATGGAAAGCGTTGCAGTGAGCTTGGGTTGAATGACAAATCAATGGTTTGGGTAACTGGCGTTACTGGGGTATTGATTTGGTGGTGGATTATAATACAAATGACGATAGGTCGGGTAGCGAAGTGTTATTTTTGCTAGTAATCGATTGAGGTAAAAAATGCCAGTCAGTATGAACTGACTGGCATTTTTATTATTTACCTTGAGAAGCGATTTTAGAACAATTCAGAATCGATATCGTCAAAGTATGAGTAAGTAGCCGTTGAGCCGTTGTCACCAACATACCACGCCATTAGCGTTGGAGTGCCATCAGCTGCTTGTGCAAACATCGCAGCACCACTAGCTTCTGTATACACAGTGTCATCAATTGTTACTGTGATTGGGTATTTGCCATCAGCATCTACACCGTCCCATGAGATTGTCACATCAATCCAAGTATCTTTAGAGTAGCTAGCAAGCTCTACTTGAGAACCAGATGCATCTCTGAACTTGATTGCGCTGCTAGTGAAAACAACCTCAGTAAAACGATTACCAGATGATGCTGATGCAGAACTACCTAGATATAGGTATGTTGCACTGTCATAGCCTTCAGTTGGAATGTATACGCTAGTTGTCACTGAGCCAGCATCTGCTGCGCCTGCTGAGAATGCACGAGCAACAACAGGTTTTGCAGAACCATCTTCGTCAGACAACCTCAGCGAGTTGCTAGCACTGTTTGCAAAATCATCACTGATAGTTGCAAAGGTTGTAGAGTTGTTAGCTGTTGTCGAGTAAGCAGAGTTAGCCTCTTCGATTAGAGCGCCTACTGTGTAAGAATCGAAGTTGTCAGTTACACCCTCTGGGTCTGTTGGCTCAGAACCGTCATCTTCAGTTGCGTTTTGGTCGCTGCTAGCTGTTGCTTCTGCTGAACTGTCGCTATATGTTTCGCCAGTACCGAAAACATAGCCTTCTGCGTAGTCATCAAAGTTGTCTTCGTGTACTACAGCGGTACCTGCGATATCTGAATAAATGTGGAAGTCATCGACATAAACTGGCGTATCTGTAGCAGTCTTATTGCCGTTTGTACCAATCTTAAATTCGATGGCAGCAACGTTTGCACCGCTGTTATTGAAGTCAAGTTCACCAAGTTCTTGTTTACCAACAGTCAGGTTAAACTTAGAAGTGTTTGAGTCCCAAGTGACAACAACATTTACCCACTCACCTGTCGTAAAGTTACCATCAATTGAAGTGAGACTACCGCCTTGACGAATTTGAACACCACTAGATTTCAGACCAATATCAACAGCAGTATTCGAGGATGATGTTGTGTTGTCATATAGCGTTGCATAGAAAGTCTGGTCTTCGTCTGTATTGTATAGGACGTTGAAAGACAGTTTACCCTGCGCAAGTTCGTCACTAAGTGTGTAGCGAATCTTACCTGAGTTTTCGGTCGATGTATCTTTAATCAGAACCGATTTGCCGTCAGTACCTTCGCCTGGTTTTGCTTCAATATCACCAACGAGGTCTTCTGCTTCAGCACTTTCTGGGTCTAAGCCATTTGCACCAGTCACATCGAATTCTGCTGTAGTACAGCTGCTTAACGTTAGGGTGTTGTTTGCAGCATCGAATTCACACGTTACTTCTTGGTCTTCGTAGTCGAAAGTCACTTCACCGATATCGGTATCAGAGTCATCGCCTTCAATAGAGTAGCTACTAGTAGTGTAGTAACTTGTCTCGTAAATTTTTACCATATCGCTGTCACTATCAAAGTGGTAAGCAACGATATCAGCAATAGCAGTCGTCGATAGACCACTTGTTGAACCGGCAGATTGGATATTCCATAAAGTATCTTCAACTGAATATACTACTGGATCAGGCGTTACTACTTCATCCGAAGACTTAGTTCCATCACCACACCCCACAAGTGCTACTGCACCTAATGAAGCAATCATCAAATTCGATAATTTCATAATCTATTTTTCCCTATTTATTGGCTACCCCAAAATTCAATAACATCAATTGTATGATTATTTCGATTGGTTACGAGGGGTAAATGATCACATCATGATTGACGTCACGCTGACATTGTTTTGACGAATAGATTTTGTGACTCACTTCATGATTATTGCTGTGGTGGACAATAGACAGAGAAAACAGGTATATACGGCAGTGGAGTGTCCCATAAACAACCGGTTGAAAAATGTACATTTTTTTGTAGCTTTGTCAGGTATATATGTCCGACAATTCCTAAATCTAACTGGTTATAAATTGACCGTTATGTATGACGAATAGATTGAACTTTAATCCGCAATACCAAGACTGTACATCAGGCTGTTCAGAGTTTGGCAGTGATACATACCGGATGTTCGTTTACAGGCTAAACTTGCTATGTACGCTTGTATATAACGACTTGATACTAAAAGGAGTTACTAATGTGGCAAGGACTACAGCAGGCAATGACCGATGGGTTTTATCAACAACCTCTCAATACGATTAAGTCCAACATCTTTACAATGTATCAGGTGGATGAAGCCCAGCTGCTCGCCCAATTGATCCCATTGGCGACCGCCACCAATGATGAGCAGCAAAGCATTTTGTCTCGTTCTCAATCACTGATCCAAACGATACGCAGCGACAAAAAAGCGATGCAGGCGATGGATGCCTTGCTGTTGGAATACAGCTTAGACACTGAAGAGGGCATACTTCTAATGTGTTTAGCTGAGGCGATGTTGCGTATTCCTGACGTTTCTACCGCCCATGCATTCATTGCCGATAAGTTGTGTCACGCCAATTGGCAACAGCATATGGGTCAATCGTCTTCAGTGTTAGTGAATGCCGCAACGTGGGGGTTGATGTTAACGGGAGGCGTGTTGCAACCTCAGCAGAAAAGCAACCTTGCCTCGGAACACAGTTGGAAAGCATTGGTCTCCAAATTAGGCAAACCTGTGGTTTATCAAGCAGTACAACAAGCGATGAAACTGATGGGGCAGCAGTTCGTATTGGGACAAACCATCGCTCAAGCTAAACAGAAAGCACGAAGCAATATAACTGACAAGCAATCGTACTCCTTTGATATGCTTGGTGAGGCGGCATTGACCGAGCAAGATGCGCAGCGATATTTCAAGGCTTACGCTTCTGCTATCGAAGAGATTGCAGCACTACAAAACGATCCTGCGCTCTCTGCCCCGTCTATCTCTATTAAACTGTCAGCGCTGCACCCCAGATATGAAGCGACTCATCGTGATCAAGTGCTTACTGAGTTGTATCAACGCTTGCTGTCATTGGTGGAACAAGCGCGACAACATGATGTCGCGGTCACCATTGATGCAGAAGAAGCCGATAGGCTAGAGATTTCCCTCGATCTGTTTGAAAAAGTTTTTCTAAATACGGTGTGTAAAGGGTGGGGAAAATTTGGTGTTGTCGTTCAGGCTTATTCAAAACGCGCGATGCCCGTTTTAGCTTGGTTGACGGCGTTGGCAAAACAGCAGCAAACCGTGATTCCCGTTCGACTTGTGAAGGGGGCTTATTGGGATAGCGAAATTAAGTGGGCGCAACAGGGCGGTTATCGGGGTTATCCCGTGTTTACTCGTAAAGAAAGTACCGATGTTTCCTATTTGGTTTGTGCACGTTTTTTGTTTAGTGATGTGGTGCAAGGCGCACTTTACCCTCAGTTCGCCACGCATAATGCCCATACGATCAGTGCCTTGAGTGTTATGGCGACCCATAATGAATTTGAGTTTCAACGCTTGCATGGCATGGGCGAGGCGCTCTATCACCATCTTGGCGTTCAATCTAAACAGAGAGTGCGTATTTACGCGCCGGTCGGTCGGCACAAAGAGTTGTTGCCATATTTGGTGCGCCGTTTACTCGAAAATGGAGCCAACAGCAGTTTTGTGCATCAAGTAATGGACAAGCAGTGTGCGATTGAGTCCCTAGTTCGTCATCCGGTGGATCAACTTAATGCTATCGACCCATGGCACAATCCGATCACGCCGCTCCCTAAAGATATTTATCTCAATCGAAGTAACTCAACAGGCATTAACCTCAATGTCGCCTCCGAGGTTGTCGGGTTTATTGAAGAAGTGAATACTTACAAGCCCGGAGAGTGGTATGGCTTTAGTTTGATTAATGGACAAGCAAAGATGGACGATGAATACAGGGTTGAAAACGCGGTATTTGCGCCTTATCAAACCGAGCTTAAGATTGGTATTCAGTATCCAAGTTCCCTTGATCATGTTTCCGAAGCTATCAAAGTCGCCAGCGACAACTTTGTTGCTTGGTCACAATTACAACCTGCTGAACGAGCGCAATACTTAACCCAATTTGCCGACAAGCTAGAGCAGAAAATGCCACTATTTGCTGCCCTGTGCCATCACGAAGCAGGCAAGACAGTTCAAGATAGTATTGATGAAGTCAGAGAAGCGATCGATTTTTGTCGCTACTATGCGCTGCAAAGTGAAAAGCTAGGGAAACAGGCGGGACCAGATTGGCAAATGCAAACAATGGAAGTGACCTATCAAGGCTCCGGTGTATGGGCTTGTATTAGTCCTTGGAATTTCCCTTTAGCGATCTTTATTGGTCAGATTGCGGGGGCGCTGGTGGCGGGTAATTGTGTGGTTGCCAAGCCTGCACAGCAGACCTCATTGATCGCCACGAAAGCCATACAACTATTGCTCTCTTGTGGGATTCCTAGTGGCGTGATTCAGTTAGTGCTTGGAGGAGTCGATATTGGTCATGCTCTCACCACTCACCCAAGTATCGCGGGCGTTGCATTTACCGGATCAACTCAGACAGCAAAAATCATTGCCCAAACGTTAGCGCAAAGATCGGTTTCCCCCGTTCCTTTTATCGCGGAAACTGGCGGACAAAATGTGATGATTGCCGACTCTACCGCACAACCCGAGCAACTGGTTAAAGATGTGATTCGCTCGGCATTTGCCAGCGCAGGGCAGAGGTGTTCGGCTTTGCGCGTACTCTTGATCCAACAAGATATCGCCGATGAAGTGATTGAGCAGATCAAAGGCGCGATGGCGCAACTAAATCTGGGTTTGCCGTATTTAGCCTCAACGGATGTTGGACCTGTGATCGACCAGACCGCTAAAACAAAATTGGAACAACATATTGAAAAAATGCGCATTGATGCGACGTTGATTTACCAATGTCCGTTATTGGATTGGCATCAGCAAGGTCATTTTATTGCACCAACATTATTGGAAATCAATGATTTAAATCAGTTAACCGAGGAGCAGTTTGGGCCAATATTACATCTTTTGCGTTTTAAAGCAGCGGATTTAGAGTCCGTCATTGAGCGAGTCAATCAATTGGGCTTTGGGTTGACCTTGGGTATTCATAGTCGCAATGAGACCACTTATCGCTGGATTGAACGTAAAGCTAGAGTCGGTAATTGCTATATCAATCGCGATCAAGTGGGGGCGGTAGTGGGGGTTCAGCCGTTTGGCGGCATGGGTTTATCGGGCACAGGACCTAAGGCGGGAGGTCCCAATTATCTTTACCGATTTACCCGACCTAGTGTGTCGATGAGGTAGATGATAATGATAGATGAGGTAGATGATAATGAAAGAAGCATTGGATTTTTCTCAACTTGCCAATCGTTGGCGATCTTGTCATGTTTTGAAACGATGTGAGTGTTTACTTTCGCTTGCCAGTCGTATGCGCAAAGATAGTATTCACAAAGAAGATAACTTACAATCGCGCCTCATCCAATATCAGGCACGTTGTACGGCGAGTCTGATCTCCGATTCGCAGCCACTCGATGGTCCAACGGGAGAAAGCAATGAATTGTATTTTGTCCCCAAAGGCTTGGTGGTGTTGCTTGTTGATAGCGAACAATGTGACATGTCACTTGATGAGCATAAACAGCAACAACTCGAAGCCGCGGCCTTGGCGATGTTAAGTGCGGCTTTAACCGCGGGTAATAGTGTGTTGTTTGTCATTAATGACCAAGCACTTTGCTCTGTGGTGGAGTCCATCAACCAGTGGTATTGTTTAGCACAACCGCTTGTTTCTGCGTTACCTATTTCTGCGTTACCGATTGTTGCTACGTTACCTACAGCGCAACTCTCTAACCAGCAATTGGCGCAAGCGTCGGTGGTGGGGTTTGTGGGGAGTCAATCGGCGTGTTGGCAACTTAATAGGCAGTTGTCACTGCTTGAGGGACCGATTATCAGTTTGGTCGCTGAGACCGATCTAGACAACATACCCAGCGCCTACAGCCCTCATTTAGCGTTACAGTTTATGGTGGAAAAAACACGCACCATTAATCTTGCCGCTGTGGGAGGTAACGCCAGTTTATTACAGAGTGGAAACTAAATGGGACACCTTTTTTGTCGCCCTTTTGCCATTCAGTCCTCTGTATTAAACGTCGATAATTTCGCCCGATAAACTCGTTATTGGTTAATAAACTATTTTTGGCGCATAAGCCTCGGTTGCGAATACTGTTTTTTTTTGTTGCGAGTAGCGGAGTGTTAAATGACGCTACTTTAGACATTGAGCCATACTATGACTTTGGATGACGTCATAGGTTTTTTATATTAAGGAAGTAATAATGATTGAAAATAGCTTTGCTATTACCACCACATTTATCGCCTATTTAGTGATGATGTTGGCTATCGGTATCTATGCCTATAAACGCACGTTAAGTTCTAGCGATTATTTTTTAGGTGGGCGTTCACTTGGACCTTGGCCTGCGGCACTTTCTGCGGGTGCATCGGATATGAGTGGTTGGTTACTGCTAGGATTACCGGGCTATGCTTATGCAGCAGGCATTGAGGCTTTATGGCTTGCGGGTGGTCTACTGCTCGGCACTTGGCTTAACTGGTTGCTGTGTGCTAAGCGTCTAAGAACTTACAGTATCACTACCGACTCGTTGACCCTACCTGAGTACCTTTCTCGTCGTTTCAACGACAATTCAAACATGATTCAGGTGATCTCAGCCTTCTTTATTCTGCTGTTTTTCCTTTTCTATACCAGTTCAGGTCTGGTCGCGGGCGGCAAATTGTTTGAGACGGTTTTCGGTCTGGACTATTCGACGGCAGTGATTGTTGGCACCATTTGTGTGGTCTCCTATACCTTATTTGGTGGATTTCTAGCGGTTTCTTGGACCGACTTGGTACAAGGTCTATTGATGGCCGCCGCGTTGCTGATTGTCCCTATTGCTGCTATGCAAGGTGGGTTTGATCAACTGACTCAAGACATGCGAGCGATTAATCCTGAACTGCTGACTCTGTTCCGTGATGCCAAAGGGCAGCCGTTAACGGCGGTGGCGATTATCTCATTGGTGGCTTGGGGCTTGGGCTATTTTGGTCAGCCGCATATTTTGGCGAGATTTAAGGCAGCGCGCAGCAACAAAGATCTGACGACCGCAAGACGTATCGCGGTAGTTTGGACTGGTTTGTCGATGTTTGGCGCTATGTTAGTGGGCGTTGTGGGGCTGATCTATATCACTAATACCGGTGGCGATGTGGCGGTTGACGGCGAGAAAGTGTTTATGCTTCTGGTCAATGCCATGTTCCATCCAGTGATTGCAGGTATCTTACTTGCGGCGATTTTGGCGGCGATCATGAGTACCGCTGACTCTCAACTCTTAGTGTCTTCATCGGCACTGGCGGAAGATTTTTATAAGCAAATTATCAACAAAGATGCGACTTCAAAGCAAGTTGTGATGGTGGGTCGTTTAGGCGTGATCGCGATTTCAATCGTGGCGCTGGCATTAGCGATGACGCCAGATAGTTCGGTTTTGGGTCTTGTGTCTTATGCTTGGGCTGGTTTCGGTGCTGCATTTGGTCCAGCGGTATTGCTTAGCCTATATTGGTCAAACATGAACCGAAATGGCGCGATTGCGGGTATTTTGCTTGGTGGCGTCACCATCGTGGTGTGGAAACAACTGAGTGGCGGTATCTTTGATGTTTATGAGATTGTACCGGGTTTTATTCTATCGACGATAGCGATTGTTGCGGTGAGCTTAATCACGGGTGGGGCCGATAATAAGGTGACTGCTCAGTACGGCACTTTCACCAAGAACTTAGCTGAATTAGATTAACGTGATGAGTCGTTGATTGATATTGAAAAGGACCAAATATGGTCCTTTTTTTGTTTTTGCCAGTTATTAATTTTCACTAAACCCAACTTACCGATTTAAATATTACTAATAGCGAAAGAGCTTAAATACAGTAAGGGTAACGCGGGAGCGATGAGTTTAGCTTGGGATCTCTTCCCAACCACAGGGAACGTTATGCACCAAATCCTCAAGTCTGTTCGGAGTCGGCAATCTTTGCTCAGATTGGATTGACATTTTCATGGCTATCTGTTGCTCAAATAACTGCCAATGACGCACCAAGGCTTGGTCGAGGTTTTGATCCGTTTCTAATGCAAGGGTCTCTTTAAGTAGCGGCACCATCGAGGTTGCACCATGCGCGTACAGCATGGTTTGCCACTTAAGTTCATGCATAACAAATGGATTGTTCGGTTGGGCTTGATTGTAACTATCAACCAAGTTCTGCACGATACTCTCTATTTCACCTTTGCTATCAATGAAATAATCTAAAAATTTATTCTCTTGGCGCATCGCGTCCACCATTAATTGGATCGGCTGACGGAGTACGATCAGTTGCGCTAACATTTCGACTGCAAATCGGTACAGTTTGACGTTGGCAGGGGTGCCTTCAGGGAGTTGCCCTAACATATGCAGCATATACTTTTGCATATAGGCATGCAGGTGATCGCTGACGCTATACCAGATCTGCTCTTTGCTGCCAAAGTGATGGCGGATAAGGCTATGAGACACACCTGCTCGCTCACTGATGTTGCGAATCGTGACTCGTTCGAAGCCTAATTCACAGAACATATCCGCGGCGGCGGTTAATATCAGAATTTTTGTCTCTTCTGCTGCAGTTGCACTGCGGCGACCTTTGCGTTTTTCCACACGTTACCTTTTTAGTTTGCACCCTGTCATTGAGCGAGAGTGAGTTGACCTGATGTCTAGCGAAATCATCGCAGTGGCATGATTGGCGAAATTGTTTTTCGACTCCTTGAAATGACCAAACCTCTTGATGTTACCAATAAGCTGCGTTGGGCATTCTATTCAATTTATGGGCTTATCGCCAAAAAAGGAATCGAATCTCTCTTTATTGGGCGGTTTTTCACACTTTTAGTGCTTATATACCCAAGTTACCTCTGACCCTCGCATCTTGAGGTGACTTGGGTATATTGCCCCGACTCGATCAATACATAGTGGTTTTTTATCACGACACTCATCTCTTTATAACTAAAGGTGAAGCGTATATGTAAAAAAATATATTGTACAAGTGTGCAATATCTATTGAGGAAATATAAATTATAATTATACTGCACAACTGTAAAGTATAATTTTTGGGATTACTGTCGATGAATACGACCTATCAAAGTCGAATCCGCAATGGTCTGCTAGTGTTACTACCACTACTCAGCACCATCGCCTTATCAGGATGCAACAAAGCTCAATCAGAGGTGACCGAGTTAGTCATCAAGCCAGTTAAAGTGGTTCAAGTGCCAGAGCTGACGTTCGCTCCAGTGAATAGTTATCTGGCGCAGGTAGATGCGACAGATCGTGCGCAACTGTCTTTTCAGGTAGCTGGGCAGATTTCTGCGGTTGATGTGAAAATGGGTGAAACGGTGCAAGCTGGCGAAGTGCTGGCAACACTTGACCCAACGGATTATCAAGTGGCGCTGGATGCTCGTCAGGCGGAGTTCAATCTTGCTAAATCACAATTTGAGCGTGCTAAGCGATTGTTTGATCAAAAACTGATCAGTGCTGATGAGTTCGACCGTCGTGAAACCCAGTATAAAGCCGCTACTGCCTCTCTGCATCAAGCGGAGTCTGATCTTGGCTATACCCAGATTATTGCTCCATTCGACGGTACCGTCTCAATGACTTATCAAAAATCCTTTGAAGTGGTCACGGCGAAACAGCCGATCCTTAATCTGATTAGCAGCCAAGACTTGGATGTGACCTTTTCGATTCCTGTCCCTGTTGTGAAGTCAATGACATTGGATCAACTCAACAAGCAGCACTTTTTTGTCACTCTGGACAGTCATCGCAAGCAACCGATTGAAGCCAAGTTTAAAGAAATTGCGTTGCAACCGGATTTAGACACCAACAGCTATCAAGTGTCGGTCACCATCAATAAACCGACCAACATTAATATTTTGGCGGGAATGTCGGGGCAGGTGCATATCGAATCCGAATCTCGTTCATATAATTTTGCTTTACCGCAAGGCGCATGGATCAATCAGCAGCAGGCTCAGGCATTAGTTTGGCGCTTTGATGCTGAAAACAGTCAAGTGCATCAAATTGAGGTCACTCTAAACGAGAACGGCGAAGTGGTCGCTGGTCTAAACAGTGGCGATCAAATTGTGGTCGCTGGCGCTAACAATCTAGTGGAAGGTCAGCGCGTTAAGTTATGGACTCGTGAGGGTGGCATCTAATGAAAAAGTCACTGTTAACTCTTTCCATGACCGCTATGCTGCTGCAAGGCTGTTTCTCAGAAACCACCATGCGTGAACTGCCGCCATTTCAGGTTGAAGCTTTGCAGGTTCAGCCGCCAATAGAAAGTCAATATCGTGAATTTCGTGGTCAGGTGGTGACGGCTGAGCAGACTGAACTTTCTTTTCGTATCCAAGGCGAAATTTCTCACCTAGTGGTTAAACCGGGTCAATCGGTTAACAAGGGTCAGGTTGTCGCCAAGTTGGTTGATGAAAAACTGCAACAGCAATATGCCGATGCTCAGGCTCAATATGAACTTGCCACCAAGCAGCTTCGTCGTGGTACGGAGCTTTATAAGCGTGAAATGGTCTCTAGCTCTGAACTGGATGAACTCACCTCAAGCAAAGAGCTGGCGAGTGCTCAATTGCGAAATATTTCTCATCAAATTGAATATGCCAGCTTACGTGCGCCTTTTGATGGGGTGATTGGCGATGTACAAAAAGAGCGCTTCGAGAACGTAAGCCCAGGAGAGCCTGTGGTGTCTATCTATCAAGATGACAAGGTGTATGTGCAGATCTCGCTTTCGGATCATATTTTGGCGTCGTTAACACCCAGTAATCGCGAATCCAGTTATCTACCAAAGGCGTACTTTTCTGGCGTTGAACAGCCCTTTGTTATGCGTTATCTCGAACACTCTAGCGAGCCTGATAGTCAATCACAGACCTATGAGTTGTGGCTAGAAATGCCGCAACCTGACCGCAAAATCTTACCGGGAACCAGTGTGTCGATTAAGGTTGATATGGTCGCCGCAGGGTTGTCGACCCTACAGGGCTATCAATTGCCAATGACTGCATTACAGGCGGGCAGTAAAGCCGGGGAGTTTTACATTTGGAAGCACCAAGATGGTATGGCTAAAAAGGTCATGGTGCATGTTGATCAAGTGAACAGCAATGGCGTCATTGTTGATGCAGGCGTCGCGCAAGGTGATGTGTTGATTCATTCTAATTTAAGAAAGCTCAGAGATGGGCAAGCCGTAGCCCTGAAGGGAAATAACTAGTATGAGCTTAACCGAATATTCAATTAAAAACCGCGTTATCAGCTGGCTGTTCGTGGTGATTCTTACTTTAGGTGGTATTCAATCATTTTTGGATTTAGGCCGTCTAGAAGACCCCGCTTTTACCATCAAAGATGCCATGGTGGTGTCGACCTATCCCGGCGCGACCTCAACAGAGGTCGAGGAAGAGCTGACCTATCCTCTGGAAAAAGAGATCCGTAAACTGCCCTATATCGATAAGATTACCTCGACCTCTTCAAACGGTCTGTCACAGATTACAGTCAGTATGAAGATGGACTACGGTCCTGACGAGCTGCCACAGATTTGGGATGAGATGCGTCGTAAGATCAATGATTTGACTCCAACGCTGCCATCGGGGGTTAACTCGGTACAGATCATCGATGACTTTGGTGATGTTTTCGGCATCATGCTGATGCTTACCGGTGATGGTTATGATTATGTGGAGCTGAAGCGCTATGCCGATTACCTCAGCCGAGAACTCGAATTGGTTGAGGGTGTGGGCAAAGTCTCCATTGCGGGTGCGCAGCAAGAGATGTTGTTTGTCGAGCTTTCGCTAGCGCGATTGTCTGCTCTGAATCTTGATATGAACACAGTGGTTGGGCTACTGAATCAGCAAAACAGTGTCCAGTCTTCCGGTGAATTGATGATCAATGGTGAGAGCCTGACGATTCGACCGAATGGCAATTTAGACTCGGTAGAATCATTAGAAAATCTAATCATTCATGGTCGGGATACCGGTAATCTTATCCGCCTTAAAGATGTCGCACAGATCTCTAAAGGAGTACAAGAAAAACCGGGTAACGTGATTACCTACAACGGTAAGCAAGCCATTAACCTTGCTGTCTCCTTTACTTCTGGCGTTAACGTTGTTGAGGTGGGTCAGGCAATTGATGCCCAGCTTTCAGAGTTGGAAAGCATTAAGCCTGCCGGTATCAATCTGGACTATTTCTACAATCAATCTGCGGAAGTGGATAAGTCGGTCAAAGACTTTGTCGTTAGTCTTGCACAAGCCGTAGGTATTGTCATTGTGGTCCTACTGTTTGCCATGGGTATGCGCAGCGGCATCATCATTGGTTCAGTATTACTGTTGACGGTATTCGGTACTTTCATTTTGATGAATATCAATGGTATCGAGCTACACCGCATCTCACTTGGCGCACTGATTATTGCCCTTGGTATGTTGGTTGATAATGCCATCGTGATCGTTGAAGGTATCGTGGTCGGGCTGAAACAAGGCAAAACCAAGTTGCAAGCATCCATGGCGATTGCTAAGCAGACTCAGTGGCCATTATTAGGGGCAACGGTGATTGCGATTACCGCGTTTGCGCCCATCGGTTTGTCTCAGGATGCAACCGGTGAGTTTATGGGTTCACTGTTCTGGGTACTGTGCTATTCCTTGTTTTTAAGTTGGGTCACCGCACTGACACTGACTCCATTCCTTGCCGACTTATTACTCAAAGATGGTGAGAAAAATGCTGAGCAGCAAGCGGACGAAGATCCGTATAAAGGCTTGTTATTTGTGGTGTTTGGTAAGCTTCTTCAGCTTGCAATGCGCTTTAGATGGCTAACGGTCGCTGCGATGGTGGGTCTTCTGGTATCAGCGGTGATGGCGTTTGGTTTAGTGAAGCAGTCTTTCTTCCCGCCATCTAATACGCCGATGTTCTATGTCGACGTTTGGATGCCGGAAGGTACCGATATCCGCACTACCATTAAGCAAACTGAGCAAGTGGAGCAGTTTATCCGCAACCAAGAGAATGTGGACTTTGTTTCAACCACGGTTGGGCAAGGTATGCAGCGCTTTATGTTGACCTATCAACCGGAGAAAAGCTATGAGGCTTATGCTCAGTTGCAGGTACGAACAACCAGTCGCGATAACATGTTTGAGTTGCTTAATAAGCTCGATAGCAGTCTACCGGTTGAGTTCACTGCGCCGACGTTTCAGTTTCGTTTAATGGAGTTTGGTCCATCGCCAGCGTCAAAGATCGAAGCTCGGATTATTGGTCCCGACCCTCAAGTGTTGCGCAATATCGCCGTGCAGGTGGAAGATGTTTTGTTGGCTGATGAGGGAGCGCGTAATGTTCGTCATGATTGGCGTGAGCGTACCAAAACATTAGTGCCACAGTTCAATGAATCAAAAGCACGTCGTTTAGGTATCTCGAAACAAGATCTGTCGAACACCTTGCAACTTGCTTTTGGCGGCAACACCATTGGTGTGTTCCGCGATGGTACACAGATGCTGCCTATCGTCACTCGTCTCACTGAGACCGAGCGTGTCGATTATGCATCGCTGCAAAATATCTCTATTTGGAGCCCAATGTTGCAAACCTATGTCCCGGTTGAGCAGGTAGTGGATGCGATTGATCTTGAGTGGCAAGAGCCGATTATTCAGCGTCGAGATAGGAAGCGTACACTGACTATTTTGGCGGATCATGATGTACTTGGTAACGAAACGGCAGCCAGTTTATTTGCCCGTGTGAGACCCCAAGTAGAAGCTCTGCCTCTGCCGCAAGGTTACTCGATTGAATGGGGTGGTGAGTACGAGTCGTCTAAAGACGCTCAAGAGTCCATGTTTAAGTCATTACCTATGGGTTACCTGTTGATGTTTATCATCACCATGCTGCTGTTTAACTCATTTAAGAAGCCGCTAGTGATTTGGTTGACGGTTCCCCTGTCTATCATTGGTGTTGCGTTTGGTTTACTGGCTTCCAATATGCCATTTAGTTTTACTGCGTTACTCGGCTTATTGAGTCTCAGCGGGATGATTTTGAAAAATGGCATTGTGTTGATGGATCAGATCAACCTTGAGTTGGATTCGGGCAAAGATCAGTATCAAGCCATTCTTGACAGCGCGATCAGTAGGGTAAGACCCGTAAGTATGGCGGCACTCACTACGATTCTTGGTATGATTCCACTGGTTTTTGATGCCTTCTTTGGTTCACTGGCGGTGACTATTATGGCGGGATTGGGATTTGCAACGGTATTAACCCTTGTCGTTGTGCCGGTATTGTTTACGATATTTTTTAACATTAAACCGACCCGATAGACCTGAGACACTTTATGATTCAAGCCCGTATTTTGCGGGCTTGACTGTTTTTGGCGCTTTCACTGGTCGGAGGTTTCGATAGTTGTCACAAAATTGACACTGTTTGACCTTGAACAGCAGACTAGCAGGGGACTGTTCTGTATAGTATTTGTCCAACTCGAAGCAGAAAAACAAATGTTAATTAAACGTTGATTTCATCTCCAACTGTTTTTGGAACTGCTCGCACACTTTGGTTATTGATGATTTTGTTTGTAGCTAAAGTTTTTACACAATACGGATTGTACTTTTTTGAGGGATTTATAGATGCCAGTTCATCACTGCCAAGCTTGTCAGAAAGACACAGCTCATAAAGCGATTATGCGCCGCACAGTTAATCATTCAGATTCAACCCTGCAAAGTTTCCAGCAAATAGTGTCTCAGCTATTGAGTGGTAGTGGTTATTACAAACTTGAGCGTCAACTTTATTGCCGAGTTTGTAATAAGCAAAATCAATCGGTTGCAACCAATATTGGACAGCAGGCTTCTCCCGCCTAAACATTGAGCTCAAGCGGTAGCCGTTTTTGGGTTATCAGTTGTAAAACGACGCGCGTTTTCTTACATTAGTGGCTTGCCGTCAAGGAAGAACAGTGTAAGTGGTAAAATCATGGCTCAATTTGCATTAGATAAGATAGATCGAGAAATTCTGCGTATTCTCAGCTACAAGGGGCGCATTCCGATCGTCGAATTAGCCAAACTGGTGAACCTCACGACGTCCCCTTGTTCAGACCGAGTGAAGCGTCTGGAAAAAGAGGGACTCATTCTTGGTTATCATGCTGAGCTGAATCCTGAAAAATTGGGACTGGATGTCCAAGTCTTTATCCATATCCGCTTAGATCAAAGCAGTTTCTCCATCTTTGAAAAGTTTGCCAAAGCGGTAGAACTTATGCCGGAAATCGAAGAGTGTTATTCTCTGTCTGGCGATTTCGATACCATGATTAAAGTGCGAACCAAAGATATGAAATCGTATCAATCTTTTATGGCGACTAAGTTGGGCACCTTGCCTGGCGTGATTCAAACCCGCAGTGAAGTAGTCATCGAAGAACATAAAACCGGCTTTGGTGTGAATCCAGAGATACTCGATATTCTGGATATTTGAGTCTATATTGCACGTTCCTTCTATCGTTTAGCCCAATGTTTGCCTGCTGAGAGTGGGCACTCTCGCCGTATCATCCCCTTGTAACACTTCATTGAGTTTTATCTGCAATACTCAGGTATATATCCGTCATCGTTACTTTTGTCATACAGACTTTTTTGTCCAATCAAACTGCTGAAAATATCATTCTTGAGACGTCCCTATTGTGCGACTGGATAGCGTTTTTGAGACTGGTTTAATTTAATTCTTCATCGAGTTCTCACTCCGGCTAATTGTCTGATATTTAGTTTAAATCTAAATTAGAAAACCGAACTTCCCTCCCTATACTATTTCAATAGCTTAAAGCCAATTAAATAGTCAATGGATCGAGTTTTCCAGATCAGGCGACCATAGTGACGCAGTTTGTGTAAAGGAGCACCGTATGGGTATTGCAGCTGTTTTAGGATTAGCCAACGTTTCGGGTACGTTAGTTCTTGATCAACAAGGACGCTTAGTGGTTCTTGCCGAAGGACTGGAACCCCGAGTAGGGGACGCAGTGCTTGAAGTGCTCAACAATGAACCCGACGCTAATCTTGTCGGCATCACCGTTATTCAACCGAATGGGCAAACTCAGTCTGCCACCATTGACGCGACATTGGCGCAGGAAGCAGCGGACATCATTGCTCAGATTGAGGCGGGCGATGACCCTACGCAAAATGCTGACCAAGCCACCGCCGCGGGTGAAGTCGCCGCTCAAGGCTCGTCGGCGACAACCACTGCCACGCTGTCACCTGTGCTCACTCAGGTCCTTGCTCAGACCTTTTTCGAAACCGTCGGTCTATCGAGCGAACTGCTCACCCCGACTCAAACTAATACCTTAATCGATATCATTACCAATGCGGCTCCTAACACTCAATTTGAATCTCGCAATTATCTCGAAGAGTCGCAAGATGGTGAGCTTAACTTGACCTATCCCACCGACGATGACGGAGATGCGTTGACCATTACCGTCACTGAACTGCCGGAGCTCGGTACCGTAACGCTGGCGGATGGTACGCCAGTGGTGGTTGGTCAGGTGCTAACGCAACAAGAATTTGAATCGTTGCAATACGATGCGCCACTGGAGTATACCGAAGGCGATAATGTTGGTCAGTTTGTTTATAGCGTTGACGATGGCAGCGGTGATGACAACGCGATTCAAACCGGTGGTGTCATACTCAGTATTACGCCTATTAATGATATTCCGGTTATTGATGAGGTCGGCTCAGGTGAAGTGACCGAAGCTGGCGTGGATGAAGAGGGCAATCCGGTCGCGACCGGTTTTATTGTTGCCAGTGATGATGATACTGATGCGGTACTTTCCTACTCGGTTGAAGACGGTAGCAGTGATTACGGTTCATTAACCGTGGATGAAGAAACCGGTGAATGGACATTCACATTGGACAACGACGCCGATGCGACGCAAGCGCTGAAAGAGGGAGAGCAAGCCGAAATCAACTTTACCGTGGTGGTGACGGATGACCAAGGAACCGCTGTTACCGAGACGCTAACCATTACCATCGAGGGCAGCAACGATCTGCCGACGATTCTCGATAGCAGTGATCTTGCAGATACCGTGGTGGAAGCTGGACATCTTGATGACGGTACTGAGGTTGCAGGAACGCCAACGGCGACAGGGACTCTGGCTGGTCAAGATGTTGATGCAGACTCGGTTCTGACATTTTCTACTACAGATGGCGACAGTGATTACGGCGAACTTGTCGTTGATTCGAATGGCGAATGGACCTTTACCTTAGACAACAATGCCACGCCAACTCAGGCATTGATGGAAGGAGAGTCTGTCGAGCTACCATTTACCGTAGCAGTAACCGACGAATTGGGTGCGACCAGCACTAGAACCTTGACCATCACGATAGAGGGCACCAATGACAAGCCAGTGTTTACGGATGCCAGTGAGCTGACCGGAGCCGTGACAGAAGCTGGAACGGAACAGCAAGGTACGTCGGTTGCGAACGGTACTTTGGTGGCGTCAGATGTCGATAATAACGCGACGCAAACCTACACCCTTGATGATGAAGGCAGCACAGATTATGGCACCATGGTGCTGCAACCGGATGGTCAGTGGACCTTTACTTTAGATAATGATTTACCTGCGACACAAGCCTTAGTCGAGGGGCAAGTGGAGCAGTTGACTTTCCCTGTCACGGTGACCGACGAGTTTGGTGCCACAGACAATGAAACCATCACCATTACCATTACTGGCAGCAATGATGCCGCGATTGTATCGGGTTTAGATTCAGGCAGTGTGGTCGAAGATAGCGGCGTAAACGATGAAGGCTTGCTGACCGAGCAAGGGCAGTTAACCATCACAGATGTGGACGCTGGAGAGGCGACATTTAACCCAGACTCCGTCACGCCGATCAATGATGATGAGGATTTTGCCCCAGTCGGTACACTCACCATTGATGAAAGCGGCGCGTGGGATTATCAGATTGATAACAGCGATCCCTCAGTGCAATCCTTACCAGAAGGTGTGACTCGCACCGAGACGTTCCAAGTTCTAACCGAAGATGGTACGCCTCATAATATTGTGATTACCATTACTGGCGTAAACGATATTCCTACCATCGTCAGCGGTGCTAATGATTCCGTTACCGAAGATGCCGACGTTGATTTAGATGATGCCGGCAATTTGGTTGCCACCAATACGCTAGTGATTGATGACGCCGACAGCGGTGAAGAAGCATTTAACGCTGGGACGGGCGCGCCTGTCGGTAACACCTTTGGTTCATTGAGTATCAATGCTGATGGCGAATGGACCTACACCGTCGATAACAGTCTAGCGCAAATCCAAGCGCTAGATGTCGACACCAGTCTGACCGAATCTTTTGTGGTGACGTCTGTGGATGGCACCGAACACACTATTTCTGTTGAAGTCTTCGGTACTGAAGACCCAAGTATTATCAGCAGTTATGAACCGGGTCTGGTGATTGAAGATACCGCGGGTATTCTCACCGATAGCGGTGATCTGGATATTGCCGATTTGGATGCAGGCGAAGCGCTGTTTAATGACAGTCTGGTTGAGCCGCAAGCGAATGGCGATGCACAAATGCCGTTAGGCACCTTGACCATCACCGAAAACGGTCAATGGTCTTATCAAGTCGACAACAGTCTCACCGGCGTTCAAGAATTGGGCGATGGCGATACCCGCGATGAAGTATTCCGTGTTTATTCGATTGATGGCAGCGTCTATCAAGATATCGTAGTGACCATTCAAGGTGTTGACGGTGTCCCAACCATTGTCAGCGGGGCAGCGGGTGAGGTCACAGAAGACGTCAATCCTGATGCTGACGATAAGCTAGTCGCCAGCGACACCTTGGTAATCAGCGATGAAGATGCGGGTGAAGCGGTCTTTAATGCCGGTAACGCCGCGCCAGTGGGCAGCACCTTGGGTTCTCTGACGATTACCGCCGCTGGTGTGTGGACGTATGAAGTCGACAACTCCTTAGCCGCGATCCAAGCGTTAGATGTGGGCGATACCTTAGAAGAATCCTTTGTTGTGACGTCCGCAGACGGCACCGAACATACCATTACCGTCGTGGTCAATGGCGCGGAAGATGAAACCTTTATCACCGACTACCAACCGGATGAAGTGACAGAAGATACCGATATTCAGGCAGGCGAATTGGTTGGTGGCGGCAGTTTAACCATCACGGATAAAGACGCCGATGAAGATGCGTTTGATATTAACAGCGTCGTGCCATTAACCAATGATGACGGTCAACTGCCACTGGGTAGCTTGACCATCACCGCCAACGGTGACTGGACCTATAAAGTGGTCAACAGCCTTGATGGCGTGCAAGAGTTGGGCGAGGGCGATACGCGAGTTGAGCGTTTTGAAGTGAGCTCGATTGATGGCACTGCAAGCCAGATTATTGAAGTCACTATCAACGGTACCGATGACGACCCCGTGATTGGCGGTGACGGTATTGGTGCGGTGATGGAAGACGCCGATGTGATGGCGGGTGATCTGCTGAAAGACAGCGGTCAATTGACCATTGATGATCCCGATGCAGGAGAGTCACTGTTCGATCCGAACTCAGTGACATCGCTGGATGACGAGGATGACTTTAGCCCAGTCGGTACACTCACCATTGATGAAACGGGCGCATGGGATTATCAGATTGATAACGAAGATCCGGCGGTTCAATCCTTACCAGAGGGCGAGACTCGCACCGAAACGTTCCAAGTATTAACCGAAGATGGCACGCCTCATAATATTGTGATCACCATTACCGGCACCAATGATTTACCTATCATTGAGGGTAATTCAATGGGTGCGGTTACAGAGGATGACCCTGAGCAGATCGATGATGAAGGGAACCTGTACTTTGAAAGTCAGGCGACCATTTCCGATGTCGATACGGATGAGGGCGCGTTTATTCCAGATAGTGTCACAGCTGACAGCGACAATTTTGATGATGGCACGCTGACGATTGACGAAGAAGGTAATTGGAAGTTCACCATACCCAATGACAGCGATAATGTGCAGGGATTGGCTGAGGGAGAAACAGTCACGCAATCCTTTACCGTGCTGACCGATGATGGCACCGAACACACCATTAATGTGGTGATTACCGGTACCAATGATGCGTCGGTATTGATCAGTGATCCAGACGAAGCGCTGGGATACGTCAAAGAGAGCGATACCCTTGTCGAGTTGACCGACAACGGAACACTGCAACTGTCAGATGTGGATGGCGTTGACGAACAAGTGTTCCAAACGACACCAAGTTCTATCACCTCAACCAGTACGCTCGACGGGGCAACGGAAGCGCTGGGCAATCTAACTATCAATGAGATAGGCGAATGGGACTACACCATTGCCAATGACTATGTGGAATATCTCGCTGAAGGTGAAACCGCACAAGAAGTGTTCACAGTTCAATCGGCGGATGGCACACCTCATACCGTCACTATTACGATTGAGGGGACCAATGACCTGCCGGTGATTGTCGGCGGCACGAGCGCAGAAGGCACAGAAGATCAAGGGTTAGACGGCAGCAATATTAAGCTGCAAGGCACCGTAGTGATCGACGATGCTGATGCCAATCAAAATACATTCCAAGCGGGCACGGGCACAGCCTCGGGTGACAATAGCTTGGGCGGTACCCTCACCATTGATGCCGCGGGCAACTGGAGCTATTTGGTTGATAATAGCCAAGATGCGGTACAGTCTCTTGATGTTGGCGACTCGGTGACAGAAACCTTTACCGTACTGAGCTTTGATGGCACACCTATCGATATTCAAGTCACCGTTAATGGTGCGGAAGATGAAACCTTCATCACAGATTATCAACCGGATGAAGTCACGGAAGATAGTGAGGTGGTCGCTGGCGAATTGGTTGGTGGCGGTAGCTTAACCATCAGTGACAACGATGCTGATGAGGATGTGTTTGATACCACTAGTGTGACGCCGCTTGCGAATGATGACGGTCAGTTGCCTCTGGGTAACTTGACCATCACCGCCGACGGTGACTGGACTTACAAAGTGGTCAACAGCCTTGACGGCGTGCAAGAGTTGGGCGAGGGCGATACGCGCGTAGAGCGCTTTGAAGTGAGCTCCATTGATGGTACTGCGACCCAAATCATTGAAGTCACCATTAACGGTACCGATGACGAACCTGTAATAGAAGGTAATGACGTTGGTGGCGTGATTGAAGACACCGATGTGATGGCGGGGGATCTGCTGAAAGACAACGGTCAATTGACCATTGATGATCCCGATGCAGGAGAGTCAGTGTTCGATCCGAACTCAGTAACGCCGCTGGATGACGAGGATGACTTCAGTCCAGTCGGTACACTCACCATTGATGAAACGGGCGCGTGGGATTATCAGATTGATAATAATGATCCGTCAGTGCAAGCCTTGCCAGAGGGCGAGACTCGCACCGAAACGTTCCAAATATTAACCGAAGATGGTACGCCTCATAATATTGTCATCACCATTACCGGTGTAAACGATATTCCCACCATCGTCAGCGGTGCCAGCGATTCCGTGACCGAAGATGCTGAGGTGGATCTGGATGATGATGGTAACTTGGTTGCCACCAATACTTTAGTGATCGATGACGCCGATAGCGGTGAAGAAGCGTTTAATGCTGGGACGGGCGTGCCTGTCGGCAGCACTTTAGGTTCATTGAGCATTGATGCCGATGGCGAATGGACTTACACCGTCGATAACAGCCTAGCGCAAATCCAAGCGCTGGACGTCGATACCAGTCTGACCGAATCGTTTGTGGTGACGTCTGTGGATGGCACTGAACATACTATTTCTGTCGAAGTCTTCGGTACGGAAGATCCAAGTATTATCAGCAGCTATGAACCGGGTCTTGTTGTCGAAGATACTGCCGGTATTCTGACCGACAGCGGTGATCTGGATATTGCCGATTTGGATGCAGGCGAAGCGCTGTTCGATGACAGTCTGGTTGAACCGCAAGCCAATGGCGATAATCAAATGCCTTTAGGTTCATTAACCATCACTGAAGATGGTCAGTGGAGCTATCAGGTCGATAACAGCCTCACCGGCGTTCAAGAATTGGGTGAAGGTGATACCCGAGAGGAAGTGTTCCGCGTTTACTCCATTGATGGCAGCGCCTATCAAGATATCGTAGTGACCATCCAAGGTGTGGATGGCGTTCCAACCATTGTTAGTGGCGAAGCGGGTGAGGTCACCGAAGATGTGTCACCTGATAACAATGGCAATCTCGTTGCCAGCGATACGCTGGTGATCAGCGACGAAGATGCGGGTGAAGCGGTCTTTAATGTCGGTACCGCCGCGCCAGTGGGCAGCACTTTAGGTTCACTGACGATCACCGCCGCCGGTGTGTGGACGTATGAAGTCGACAATTCCCTAGCCGCGGTCCAAGCGTTGGATGTGGGCGATACCCTAGAAGAATCCTTTGTTGTGACATCCGCTGACGGCACCGAACATACCATTACCGTTGTGGTCAATGGTGCGGAAGATGAAACCTTTATCACCGGCTATCAGCCAGATGAAGTCACAGAAGATACCGATGTTCAGGCAGGCGAACTGGTCGGTAGCGGCAGCTTAACCATTGCAGACAAAGACGCCGATGAAGATGTGTTTGATACCACTAGCGTGACGCCGCTTGCGAATGATGACGGTCAGTTACCACTGGGTAACTTGACCATCACCGCCGACGGTGATTGGACTTACAAAGTGGTTAACACCCTTGACGGCGTGCAAGAGTTGGGCGCGGGCGATACGCGCGTAGAGCGCTTTGAAGTGAGTTCCATTGATGGCACCGCAAGCCAAATTATTGAAGTCACCATTAACGGTACCGATGACGATCCCGTGATTGGCGGTGACGGCATTGGAGCGGTGATTGAAGATACCGATGTGATGGCAGGTGATCTGCTGAAAGACAGCGGTCAATTAACCATTGATGACCCTGATGCCGGTGAGTCGCTGTTCGACCCTGATTCAGTCACACCATTGAATGACGATGATGACTTTAGCCCAGTGGGCACACTGACTATCGATGAAACGGGCGCGTGGGATTATCAGATTGATAATAATGATCCGTCGGTGCAAGCCTTGCCGGAAGGCGAAACCCGCACCGAAACGTTCCAAGTGTTCACCGAAGATGGTACGCCTCATAATATTGTGATTACCATTACTGGTGTAAACGATATTCCCACCATCGTCAGCGGTGCCAGCGATTCCGTGACCGAAGATGCTGAGGTGGATCTGGATGATGACGGTAACTTGGTTGCCACCAATACTTTAGTGATCGATGACGCCGATAGCGGTGAAGAAGCGTTTAATGCTGGGACGGGCGTGCCTGTCGGCAGCACTTTAGGTTCATTGAGCATTGATGCCGATGGCGAATGGACTTACACCGTCGATAACAGCCTAGCGCAAATTCAAGCGCTGGACGTCGATACCAGTCTGACCGAATCGTTTGTGGTGACGTCTGTGGATGGCACTGAACATACTATTTCTGTCGAAGTCTTCGGTACGGAAGATCCAAGTATTATCAGCAGCTATGAACCGGGTCTTGTTGTCGAAGATACTGCCGGTATTCTGACCGACAGCGGTGATCTGGATATTGCCGATTTGGATGCAGGCGAAGCGCTGTTCGATGACAGTCTGGTTGAACCGCAAGCCAATGGCGATAATCAAATGCCTTTAGGTTCATTAACCATCACTGAAGATGGTCAGTGGAGCTATCAGGTCGATAACAGCCTCACCGGCGTTCAAGAATTGGGTGAAGGTGATACCCGAGAGGAAGTGTTCCGCGTTTACTCCATTGATGGCAGCGCCTATCAAGATATCGTAGTGACCATCCAAGGTGTGGATGGCGTTCCAACCATTGTTAGTGGCGAAGCGGGTGAGGTCACCGAAGATGTGTCACCTGATAACAATGGCAACCTAGTCGCCACCGATACGCTGGTGATCAGCGATGAAGATGCGGGTGAAGCGGTCTTCAATGCCGGTACCGCCGCGCCAGTGGGCAGCACTTTAGGTTCACTGACAATTACCGCCGCTGGTGTGTGGACGTATGAAGTTGATAACAGCTTAGCCGCGGTCCAAGCGTTGGATGTGGGCGATACCTTAGAAGAATCTTTTGTTGTCACCTCCGCAGATGGCACCGAACACACCATTACCGTCGTGGTCAATGGCGCAGAAGATGAAACCTTTATCACCGGCTATCAGCCAGATGAAGTCACAGAAGATACTGATGTTCAGGCAGGCGAACTGGTCGGTAGCGGCAGCTTAACTATTGCAGACAAAGACGCCGATGAAGATGTGTTTGATACCACTAGCGTGACGCCGCTTGCGAATGATGACGGTCAGTTGCCTCTGGGTAACTTGACCATCACCGCAGACGGTGACTGGACTTACAAAGTGGTCAACAGCCTTGACGGCGTGCAAGAGTTGGGCGAGGGCGATACGCGCGTAGAGCGCTTTGAAGTGAGCTCGATTGATGGTACTGCGACCCAAATCATTGAAGTGACCATTAACGGTACCGATGACGAACCTGTAATAGAAGGTAATGACGTTGGTGGCGTGATTGAAGACACCGATGTGATGGCGGGGGATCTGCTGAAAGACAACGGTCAATTGACCATTGATGATCCCGATGCAGGTGAGTCGCTGTTCGATCCTACCTCAGTGACACCGCTGAATGACGAGGATGACTTTAGCCCAGTCGGTACACTCACAATTGATGAAACGGGCGCGTGGGATTATCAGATTGATAATAATGATCCGTCGGTGCAAGCCTTGCCAGAGGGCGAGACCCGCACCGAAACGTTCCAAGTATTAACCGAAGATGGTACGCCTCACAATATTGTGATTACCATTACTGGTGTAAACGATATTCCCACCATCGTCAGCGGTGCCAGCGATTCCGTGACCGAAGATGCTGAGGTGGATCTGGATGATGCGGGCAATCTGGTTGCTACTAATACCTTAGTGATTGATGATGCCGATAGCGGTGAAGAAGCGTTTAATGCGGGCTCGGCGACACCAATAGGCAGTGTGCTTGGTTCGTTAACAATTGATGCCGATGGCGAATGGACTTACACCGTCGATAACAGCCTAGCGCAAATCCAAGCGCTGGACGTCGATACCAGTCTGACCGAATCGTTTGTGGTGACGTCTGTGGATGGCACTGAACATACTATTTCTGTCGAAGTCTTCGGTACGGAAGATCCAAGTATTATCAGCAGCTATGAACCGGGTCTTGTTGTCGAAGATACTGCCGGTATTCTGACCGACAGCGGTGATCTGGATATTGCCGATTTGGATGCAGGCGAAGCGCTGTTTAATGACAGTCTGGTTGAACCGCAAGCCAATGGCGATAATCAAATGCCTTTAGGTTCATTAACCATCACTGAAGATGGTCAGTGGAGCTATCAGGTCGATAACAGCCTCACCGGCGTTCAAGAATTGGGTGAAGGTGATACCCGAGAGGAAGTGTTCCGCGTTTACTCCATTGATGGCAGCGCCTATCAAGATATCGTAGTGACCATCCAAGGTGTGGATGGCGTTCCAACCATTGTTAGTGGCGAAGCGGGTGAAGTCACCGAAGATGTGTCACCTGATAACAATGGCAATCTAGTTGCCAGCGATACGCTGGTGATCAGCGACGAAGATGCGGGTGAAGCGGTCTTTAATGTCGGTACCGCCGCGCCAGTGGGCAGCACTTTAGGTTCACTGACGATCACCGCCGCCGGTGTGTGGACGTATGAAGTCGACAATTCCCTAGCCGCGGTCCAAGCGTTGGATGTGGGCGATACCCTAGAAGAATCCTTTGTTGTGACATCCGCTGACGGCACCGAACACACCATTACCGTTGTGGTCAATGGTGCGGAAGATGAAACCTTTATCACCGGCTATCAGCCAGATGAAGTCACAGAAGATACCGATGTTCAGGCAGGCGAACTGGTCGGTAGCGGCAGCTTAACCATTGCAGACAAAGACGCCGATGAAGATGTGTTTGATACCACTAGCGTGACGCCGCTTGCGAATGATGACGGTCAGTTACCACTGGGTAACTTGACCATCACCGCCGACGGTGATTGGACTTACAAAGTGGTTAACACCCTTGACGGCGTGCAAGAGTTGGGCGAGGGCGATACGCGCGTAGAGCGCTTTGAAGTTAGCTCCATTGATGGTACTGCGACCCAAATCATTGAAGTCACCATTAACGGTACCGATGACGATCCCGTGATTGGCGGTGACGGCATTGGAGCGGTGATTGAAGATACCGATGTGATGGCAGGTGATCTGCTGAAAGACAGCGGTCAATTAACCATTGATGACCCTGATGCCGGTGAGTCGCTGTTCGACCCTGATTCAGTCACACCATTGAATGACGAGGATGACTTTAGCCCAGTGGGCACACTGACTATCGATGAAACGGGCGCGTGGGATTATCAGATTGATAATAATGATCCGTCAGTGCAAGCCTTGCCAGAGGGCGAAACCCGCACCGAAACGTTCCAAATATTAACCGAAGATGGTACGCCTCATAATATTGTGATTACTATCACCGGTACCAATGATTTACCGGTTATTGATGGCAACTCCTATGGTCTGATGACCGAAGATGAATCTTCGCAAATCGACAGCGATGGTAATCTATTCTTCAATAGCCAAGCGACGATCTCCGATGTTGATACCGGTGAGGGTGCCTTTATTCCCGCCAGCGTGACACCGGCAGTGGGTAACTTTACTGACGGTATGCTCACCATCGACGCTGACGGCAACTGGAGCTATAAGATCCCTAACAGCAGCAGTAATGTTCAGGGCTTAGCTGAGGGGGAAACGGTGACGCAAACCTTCACCGTGACCACGGATAACAACACGACCCATACCATTTCGGTCGATATTGTCGGTGTTAACGATGCGTCAGTGCTCACTAACCCAACAGCCGCACAAGGCTATGTGCTTGAAAATGAAACTCCAGTTGAATTGCGTGATGACGGCACGCTTATCCTCAGCGATGCGGATGGCGCTGACGAGCAAGTATTCCAAACCGATCCCGATACCATCACGTCAACCAGTACCCTTCAAGGTGCCACTGAGGCGCTAGGTATCTTAACTATTAACCCTGCGGGCGAGTGGAACTACTCGATTCCAAATGGCTTTGTTGAATACTTGGCTGAAGGTGAAACGGCGCAAGAAGCGTTCACGGTATTGTCAGCAGACGGCACGCCACATGTGGTGACTATCACGATCGAAGGTACCAATGATGTACCAGAAATCATTAGTGGTGTCAGCGTAGAAGGCACAGAAGACCAAGACCTCGATGGCAGTAATATCAAGCTGCAAGGTACGGCGGTCATCGATGATGCGGATAGCAATCAAAATACTTTCCAAGCCGGTTCTGGAACGGCGTCAGGTGACAATACCTTAGGTGGCACTCTGACTATCGATGCCGCAGGTAACTGGACCTATTTGGTCGACAATAGTCAAGATGCCGTTCAGTCGCTTGATGTCGGCGATAGTGTAACCGAAACCTTTACCGTATTGAGCTTTGATGGTACGCCAATAGACATTGAAGTGACGGTCAATGGTGCCGAAGATGAAACCTTTATCACTGATTATGCACCGGATTCGGTGTATGAAGATGATGATAACGCTGACGGCGAGCTAGTTGGAGGCGGCACACTCACCATTACTGATAAAGATGCTGATGAAGATGCGTTTGATATCAATAGTGTTGTTGAGTTGGATAACGACCAAGGTCAACCGCCTCTTGGTGAACTCACTATTACAGCTGACGGCACTTGGACCTATAAAGTGGTCAACAGCGTTGAGGGTGTACAAGCGCTAGAAAATGGTGAAACGCGTGTTGAGCGTTTCCAAGTAAGTTCTATCGACGGCAGCAAAACACAAATCATTGAAGTGACCATTGTTGGTACTGATGATGAACCGGTTATTGGCGGTGATGATCTAGGTGCGGTGACCGAAGACTTTGAGGTCACCACTGAGAATCTAGTGGATCTGCTTAGCGATAATGGTCAGATTACCGTTGATGATGCCGACGCAGGACAATCACTATTCCAGACAGTAGTTACCAAGGTAGACGACGGCAATGGCTTCACTCCAGTAGGGACGTTGACCATCAATGCGCAAGGTGCGTGGGAATATGAGGTCGATAATAACGATCCATCGGTACAGTCACTGGGTGAAGGGGAAACCCGCACCGAGACGTTCCAAGTACTGACCGAAGACGGTTCCCCTCATAATATTGTGATCACCATTACCGGTGTGAACGATATTCCAACCATCGTCAGCGGCGCGAGCGATTCAGTGACCGAAGATGCCAACGTTGATTTGGACAATAATGGCAATCTGGTTGCTAGCAACACCTTAGTCATTGATGACGCCGATAGCGATGAAGAAGCGTTTAACGCGGGCACGGCGACGCCAGTAGGCAGCACGCTTGGTTCGTTAACGATTGATGCCGATGGCGAATGGACTTACACCGTCGATAACAGCCTTGCGCAAATTCAAGCGCTGGATGTCGATACCAGTCTGACCGAATCGTTTGTGGTCACCTCTGTGGATGGCACTGAACACACCATTTCGGTGCAAGTCTTCGGTACGGAAGATCCAAGCGTTATCAGCAACTATGAACCGGGTCTGGTGACTGAAGATACCGCCGGTATTCTGACCGACAGCGGCGATCTGGATATCGCTGACCTCGATGCAGGCGAAGCGCTGTTTGACGACAGTCGTGTTGAGCCGCAAGCCAATGGCGATAATCAAATGCCACTGGGCACCTTAACCATTACCGATGAAGGTGGCTGGAGCTATCAAGTCGACAACAGCCTCGCTGGCGTTCAAGAGTTGGGTGATGGCGATACCCGAGAGGAAGTGTTCCGCGTGTACTCGATTGATGGCACCGTCTATCAAGATATCGTGGTCACCATTCAAGGTGTTGACGGAGCCCCAACCATTGTCAGTGGTGAATCTGGTGCGGTGACAGAAGATGTCAATCCTGATGGCAATGACAACCTCGTTGCCAGCGATACGTTGGTGATCAGCGATGAAGATGCCGGTGAAACCACCTTTACGGCAGGCAACGCGACACCAGTTGGCAGCACGTTGGGTTCATTGAGCATTACCGCCGCGGGTGTATGGACGTATGAAGTCGACAATACCTTAGCCGCGATCCAAGCATTGGATGTCGGCGATACCCTAGATGAATCCTTTGTCGTCACTTCTGCTGACGGCACCCAACACACCATTACCGTGACGGTGAATGGTGCCGAAGATGAAACCTTTATCACTAATTATGCGCCGGATGCAGTCACGGAAGATAGTGATGTGCAGGCAGGCGAATTAGTCGGTGGCGGCAGCTTAACCATCGCGGACAAAGACGCCGATGAAGATGCCTTTGATATTACCAGCGTGGTGCCATTAACCAATGATGACGGTCAGTTGCCACTGGGTAATTTGACCATTACCGCCGACGGTGACTGGACTTACAAAGTGGTCAACAGCCTTGACGGCGTACAAGAGTTGGGTGCGGGCGATACACGCATTGAGCGCTTTGAAGTTAGCTCGATTGATGGCACCGCAAGCCAGATTATTGAAGTTACGATTAACGGTACCGATGATGACCCTGTGATTGGCGGTGACGGCATTGGTGCAGTAATTGAAGACACCGATGTGATGACAGGTGATCGACTGAAAGACAGCGGTCAATTGACCATTGATGATCCCGATACGGGTGAGTCACTGTTCGACCCTGATTCAGTCACACCACTGGATGACGATGATAACTTTAGCCCAGCCGGGACACTGACTATTGATGAAACGGGGGCGTGGAGTTATCAAATTGATAACGAAGACCTCTCAGTTCAATCCTTGCCAGAAGGCGAGACTCGCACCGAGACGTTCCAAGTGCTGACCGAAGACGGCTCGCCACATAATATTGTTATTACCATTACCGGGACCAATGACCTGCCGATTATTGGCGGTGTTTCCTATGCCGCTCTTGAAGAAGATAAGAGCGCGCAATTTGATGATGACGACAACCTCTCTTTCTCTGCTCAAGCGACTATCTCGGATGTTGATGTTGGTGAAGGGGCGTTTATCCCCGCCAGTGTCACACCTGCGGTTGGTAACTTTGTTGATGGCAGTTTAGTCATTGATGCTGCGGGCAACTGGACCTACACCATTCCCAACGAAAGCAGCAATGTTCAGCAGTTGAATGCTGGTGAAACGGTGCGTCAAAGCTTTACGGTGCTGACGGATAACAACACCACACATACTATTATCGTCGATATTACTGGTGTTAATGACAGTTCCGTGTTGATCAGTGATCCGACTGAAGCGGAAGGCTACGTGCTAGAAGACGACAGTCAGGTGGAACTCACGGACAGCGGCACCCTGATTCTTGATGATCCGGATGGCGTGGAAGAAGAGGTGTTCCAAACCGATCCCGATACCTTCACTTCAACCAGTACCCTAGTCGGTTCAAGCGGAGAAGCACTAGGCTCACTAGACATTAATGAGCAGGGTGAATGGGATTATTCGATTCCAAATGGCTATGTCGATTATCTTGGTGACGGTGAGTTCGCCACCGAAACCTTTACCGTGCTATCACAAGATGGCACACAACATACCGTGACCATCACCATTGAGGGCACCAATGATCTGCCGGTCGTGACCGGTGGTAATAGTGGTGAGGGAACCGAGGATGCTGGCCTTGACGGTGACGATATTAAAGTTGAGGGCACATTAGCCATCAGCGATCCGGACCAAGGCGAGAATACCTTTAAAGCGGGTGATGCCGTGGCAGACGCGGGCAATACCTTAGGCGGCACCTTGGAAATTGACGCCAATGGCGATTGGACCTACTTGGTTGATAATACACAACCGGCGATTCAATCGCTTGATGATGGCGACTTTATCACGGAAACCTTTACGGTATTGAGCGCTGATGATACGCCGATTGAGATCACCGTTAAGGTTAATGGTGTCAATGACCCAACCGTGATTAGTGCCCCAGTTCAAGGCAGCGTGACTGAGGATGACACCAGTCCAAACCTTGAGTATATCGGCAACCTAACCGTGACCGATGTCGATACCGGTGAAAATAAATTCGATATTGGTCGAGTGGATACGCTGAACAATAGCTTGGGCGTCGCTTCATTCGGTAGCGTCACCATCACCGATACAGGAACGTGGACTTACACTATCGACAACAGCTTGTCCCAAGTGCAGGAGTTGGGTGACGGAGACAGCTTTATTGAGTACTTCCGAGTCTACTCTATTGACGGTAGCGCCTCAGAAATTGTGGAAGTGAAAGTCAATGGTATCAATGATAGCGCGACCATTGAGGGCAACTCACTCGGCCAAGTGGCTGAGGATATCACTCTTGATAGTAACGGTGTCAATCTTAAAGCAACCGGCTTCCTTGCTGTTGAGGACGTTGATAGCGGAGAAGATATCTTCTCTACCTCGGTGAGCAAAACAGCCGATGCCACCGATGGCATGCCTTTGGGTAACCTAACCATAACCTCCGATGGCATTTGGACCTACACCGTCGATAATAGCAACACGACGATCCAAGCATTAGCCGTCGGTGAGACCCGTACCGAACGATTCTTAGTCACTTCGATAGATGGCACTGCCACCGAAGAAGTGGTGATTACCGTTCATGGTACTAATGATATTCCTACCATTTCTGTGATTAATGCCGGTTCTCCGGTGTATGAAAACTCGAGCGATACACCAGCCACCAGTGGTGACCTCGACCCAATCGATGTCGATACTTCCGATGTGCATACTTGGTCGGTGATCGGCAGCAACACTGGGCTCTATGGCTCGTTTGACCTCGACTCAGGTAATGGTACTTGGGATTACTACTTAGTGAATGATTCGGTTGAGTTTTTGCAACAAGGTCAAAAGGTCTACGAATACTTCCCTGTGGTGGTGGATGATGGCAATGGCGGTTTAGCCTATGACACTGTGCGTATCGAGATTATTGGTACTAATGACGAGCCAGAAATCTCGGGTGATAGCACCGGCTTGGTTATCGAAGATGGCGGTGCTCTAAAAGTGACCACTGGCAACCTCGAAGTTGCGGACGATGACTTGCTCGATCATGGCAATCATATTTGGAGTGTCGATGGCGGCGGTGAAGGCAGTTACGGCACACTGACTATCAACAGTGATGGTCAGTGGACCTATACCTTGGATGATAGTAAATCTAACTTTATGGAAGAAGGGGTTATCTATAGTGACGGACCATTTACCGTGACCGTTGATGACAACTTTGGTGGTACCGATACCTTTGAAGTCAATATTAATATCGAAGGTAATAATGATGCGCCGAATATAAGTGATGTCAGTCAGATCCGACTAACCGAAGATCGCAATTCTTTCCGAGAAGGTCTATTAAGCGACCAAGATCCGGATGAGAATGAAGAGCACACTTGGGTTATTCTCGATGCCAATGGTGATGAATTGGCGGTAGAAAACGGTGTTGGCGTTGGTATATACGGCAACATGTCAATTGTTGTTGATGATAGCGACGGTACTGTCAGTTGGCGTTATGACTTGCAAGTGACCGACGAACAAACGGACGCAACGCAAGCTCTAGAAAGGGGGCAGCGAAAGTTTGAGACTTTCGTTATCCAAGTCACCGATAAGTATGGCGCGGTGGATACTCAAGAGCTAGAGGTTCGTGTCACCGGCACCAATGATACACCAATCATAGAAGGTGATATTAGCGGCGATGTGACCGAAGAGACGGCGCTTGAGACGTCAGGTACCTTGCAGCCCGGAGATGTGGATCTGATAGATACCCACAGTTGGTCGCTGGATACCAATACTGGCGATTACGGCACGATGGCATTGGTCACTGACCCAGATACTGGTGAGGCGACGTGGACTTACACCCTAAATAACGATAACCCAGCGGTTCAAGCCCTACACCCTGATGATGACCCATTGACGGAGACATTCGTTGTTAAAGTTGTGGATGACTCCCGTGTTGGTCAGGAAAACGCGGATCAGGTCGATACCCAAGTCATTACCATCAATATTCACGGTGACAACGACACGCCAACCCTGTCCGGTGAGACATTTGGTAGCGTGATCGAGCCGCAACATAAGAACGCGACTCCAGAAGTGTCAGTTTCTGGTGAATTGGTTGTCTCGGATATTGATGATAGAGATATCGAAAGAGACGCATTAGGCGAGCCGGATGGTCACTGGTTTGAATTGACAGTGGATAATGGCGATCCTAACACCGATAACACCAATGAGCTGAGCACTAACTACGGAACACTTTCGGTCGATTCCGAAACCAAAATATGGACATTTGTACTCGACAACGAAAGTGACGACACCAAAGCGATACCCGCGGGTAGCACAGTCTATGAGACATTCACCGTGGTCGTCACTGATGAACTGGGTGCGAGTAGCACCATAGACGTTCAAGTTGCTATTGCGGGAAGCAATACCCATCCTCAGATTCAGAGTGCGGGAACCTATGAAGTGATTGAAGATGGGGCAGCACTACAAGGTCAGCTAGTCAAAGGTAATCCAACCGATGAGGAAATAGCGCAAGGCGATATTGGCTCGGGCGATCTAGACATTGATGATGAGGCATTGTGGCAGGTTTCAAGCAACGGCAAGTACGGTATTTTTGAAATCAATGACGCTGGCGATAGCTGGACCTATACCCTGTTTACACCAGATGATGTTAGCGATGATCCGACTCGCAGTGCGGCTTATAACGCGGTCAACGCGCTTTCAGAGGGCGAAGTCTTGCCCGAGCAAGATTCGGTGACATTGCGCGTGACCGATGAGTTTGGTGTGACGACAACCCAGACCATCAATATCGACATTATCGGTGCCAACGATATGCCAATCATAGGTGGCTACAATACCACCTTTGCGGAAGATAACCTCGACCAAGGTATTTTCTCTTCTACCGGCCAGTTGACTGATGGTGATGTAGACGCAAATGACATCCATGTTTGGAGCTTGGTGGATACAGACGCCAGTATGGGCGACTACGGCACCTTTGTTCTTCAGGCTGATGGTACATGGACCTACAATGTCGATCCCACTAAATTTGACGAGATTCAAAATCTGAATCCAACCGACTCCGATGGCGCTCAAGCGCAACAGCTGACCGATACTTTTGAGGTTCAGGTGACGGATATGGGCGGTGCTGGCATTACTAAAACTCAAACATTTACCGTCACCATTAGTGCCGATAATGATCGCCCAGAGGTGGTTGGTGTCACTCAAGGCAGCTACGTTGAGGACAGCAATACTCCGGTGTTTGGTGTCGCGACCTTATTTGATCGCGATAACAATGATCAGGCGGAGTTCTTGGTGGATGATGTAACGGGAGAAACCACTTATACCGGACTATATGGTGAACTCAGTATTGAAGCTGACGGTCAATGGACCTATACGCCGAACGCTGACAATCTACAAAGTTTGGCAGAAGGGCAGCAAGCGCAAGATACCTTTATCGTGCTGGCGCAAGATACTAATGGTGCCACCATCACCCAAGAGATCGTCGTCGATATCACTGGTAACAACGATGTGCCGACGATAGATGGCACAAACACAGGCACCGTGTTTGAAGATGGCGATCAGTTTGACCCAGATGGCAATTTGGATCTAACGGTGGCAGAAGGTCAACTGTTTGCCTCGGATATCGACCAAGATAGTCCAACCCGCAGTTGGAGTATTGTCGGAGGGACAAACGGAGACAGTGACGCAACGGGCGTCGGTGAATACGGTACCCTAACTCTGGATAATAACGGCAAGTGGGTTTATGTCCTAGACAACGACAATAGTGATGTACAGGCGCTAGACACAGACTCTGTACCACTTGAAGAGACGTTCTATGTTGTGGTGAGCGACAATATCACGGATATAGAAACCAACACGCCGGGATTCTCCGATCCACAACCCATCACCATTCAGATCTTTGGTCAAAACGAACCGGGCAGCGGTGGAGGTAATGGAGGCGGAAATACCACCCTCGTGGTGATCGATGTTAAAGAAGACACCAACCAAACAGAGACGCAAACCGTTCCTTCTGATATTACCTCTATTACGCCAGTGCAGGGCGGTTTCTTTGGAGATATTACGTTTGAACCTGTTGATCCGCTGGATCCGGATGGACAGCAGTATTGGACCTATACCCTAGACAATGACAACCCAATCGTTCAGGCGCTTGAAGAGGGTGAAACCATACAAGAGGTATGGCGCATTGGTACAGAAAATGACGGCTTCTATGAAGTGACGGTCACTATTGAAGGTACCGCCGATGCACCAGAAATCTTTGTTGGTGATCAAGAGCTGATGGAAGGGGATGTGATTGGTGAGGTCATTGAGGATAGCGCACCTTATACATCAGGACGCTTAAGTGTTGAAGATGCTGACGCCAACGAGCAGTTCGTATGGACCTTGGTTGACGATGGTGATGATGCACCCGCGTCGATTAACTCTCCGCTTGGAACGATGACAATTGATCCGAATACCGGGGAGTGGACCTATGAGTTAAGCGATGATGTGCAGTTAGCACCCGGTCAAGTGGTCTATGACTATTTTGTCGTCACGGCAACCGATACCGATCCGCTTGGTACACCTGCCGAAACAGCGGATACCAAACAGGACAGCCATCAAATCCAGATCAAGATCGTTGGTACCTCGGATAATATTGATAATCCAAACACCAATGACACTCCTCTGATTGTCGCGAAAGTATTCGACAATGAACTTGAAGATGAAAATGACTCTGGTTCAGGCACAACCGCGCCAGTAATCGGCACACTGTCGCTGGATGATCTACAAGATGAGAATGGTGACGATATCGAATCCAATCTGGGTAGTAACATTAATTGGACCTTACTAAGCGGCAGCAGCCCATACGGTACAATGGTGGTGAATGATAATGGTGACTATACCTTTACCCTCGACAACAGCAGTGCCGCCGTGCAGCGTTTAGCGGAAGGCGAGCATGTTCAAGAGGTGTTTGAGGTCTATGCCATTGATGAGTTTGGTAAAACCGTCGTTGATGATGATGGTCTGCCGCAGACACTGGAGATTATCGTTGATATTGAAGGCTTCAACGATGTGCCAACGGTCTCTACCTTTGTCGATAGCATCGTCGCCGACACTGACGATACCGATCCTCAAACGATTTCTGGTTCTTTAGAATCTAAAGCGAACGATATCGACAACGATAGTGTCCTTGAGTGGGACAACCTAACAGTGGTCGATGTCCCTGAATCGGATTACGGCACCTTAACCGTGAACCCAGATGGCAGCTATGAATTCGTGTTGGATAGAGTGCATGGGGTCAATAATGACGAGTTGCATCCAGACATTATTGCTCTTAACGAAAACGAGCCTTTAACCCTCAAATGGACCATAGACGTTACCGATAATAAATCGGCACCGGTGGAACAAGAGATTGAAATTACCATCTTTGGTAGCAACGAATTACCAGTGATCACCACATCACTAAGCGAAACCGTGTCCGAGTCTGACGCCGATGACAACACCACACCATATGATGAATCGACGCCAGATATCATGCAGTCAATTTCTCTATCTGATCTGGATAGTGCAGGCGACATGGGTGATAACGTCACCCTAGATCCTAAGAACTTGTTGGGAACTTATGGTGTATTCCAAGTCGACCCTGTAACTGAAACTTGGTCGTACACCTTGTATAACGACCCGCATACTCAAGCGCTGGCTGAAGGTGTGTCGGTGATGGAAACCTTTGTGATTCGTGCCACCGATGAGTTTGGTGGTGAAGCGATGGCATCAGTGGATGTCACAATTACGGGTAGCAATGATGCGCCAAGCATTGAAGGAACGGTCACTGGTACGGTTGTGGATACGCCAGATGCTACCGCAAGCGGTCAGTTGGTGGTAGCCGACGTTGACAACGGCGATACTCATACCTTCTCTTGGCCGGCACCCGCGGATCTTCCTGATGGCGTTAAGAGCTTCAACGTCGATGCCAATGGCGTTTGGACCTTCACATTAGATACCGATGCGGAAGTGGTGAAGAACTTGCCGAAAGGTGAAACCACCACATTGACGGTCAATGTGACCGCAACAGATCTGGGTGGCACTGGCATTGAGAGTGAAGAAAAAGCGATAGTCGTGACCGTGGTCGGCACCAATGATGCACCAGAAATCCAAGATATTGGTGTGCAGGATGTGATTGAAGATACCTTGGTGACACTATCCGGCACCTTTGATAGTGGCGACCCAGACAACGAAATCAATCCAGTAAGCCAGAGTCGCGTAGACGGTGAAGACGCCGATCAACAGACATGGCAAGTGGTTTCTGGTGACAGTCGAGGCTCGTTGCAAGTCAACGCTTCAACGGGCGCTTGGACCTTTGAGTTAGTGGACACATTCGATTACCTTGCTGAAGGTGAAACCCTTGATACGCCGTTGCAATACGTGGTTCAGGTTACGGATGAGTTTGGTTTGTCCGACCAACGTACCATTGAGTTCCAAGTGACGGGCACTAACGATCAGCCAACCATAGATGCGATCAACACCACGGCAACCGGCACTGTCTATGAAGATCCAAGTAATAGCGAAACCGATATCGCCGAAGGCACGGTCACAGTCGATGACCTTGATACCACCGACACCCACAGCTTTAGCCTTGATGGTGATAGTATCGTGACCAGTGTTCAAGGGGATTACGGTACCTTGATTCTGGTCTCCAATACCGATGACAGTGTGAGTTGGCGTTACACCCTAGACCAAACCGATGCGGATATTCTGGGCGATGGTCCGGTGCAAGAGACCTTTACTCTGCATATCGACAGTTTAGTGAGTGGGGTTAGCCAAAACGATACCTTGACGCAAGATATTGTCGTCACTATCGAGGGCGATAACGATGCGCCAGTGATCAACACTTCCGCTCCGAATCTAGCAGGCAGCGTTACCGAAGATGTCGCGATTCCGGCGACAGGGACGATTTCTGCGACAGACAGTGAGATGGATGACCTGACCTTTAGCTTCACCCCAACCGTGGCTAATCCGCAATCCCAATACGGTGCCTTTGCGATTACCGATAGTGGCGATTGGACTTACAACATCGATCCAACCGCGAGCCAAACCTTGGCGGAAGGGCAGCAAGTGGTGGAGTATTTCGAGATTGAAGTCACGGATGGTAAGTCGGTTGATACTGAAACCGTAGCGGTGACAATTAATGGTAAAAACGATGCGCCAGTAGTTGAATTAGCGACTGCCACCGCAACGGTTTATGAAGATCTGCAAGGAGGTTCAGATACCGCATCAGGCAGCGTCACCATCTCTGACGCGGACGTGACCGATAGCCACAGATTCAGCTTAACCAGTACAGGTAGCACGACCAGCATTGCAGGAACATACGGCACCTTGACGCTGGTGGCTGGAGCAACGCCGGATACGGTTCGCTGGGAGTATACGCTGGATCAAGATCTTGCGGATTCTCTGGGTGATATCCAAGTGATGGATAACTTCGACTTGTATATTGAAAGTGAAGCAAACAGCGTATTGCAAGGTGATATCATTTCTCAAGCTATCGTTGTCACCATCGACGGCAATAACGATACGCCAGTGGTCACTACAGCGCTAGGAGAAAACGAAGGGGCGCTGGTTGAAGACACCGGTCCACTATCGGCAACCGGCAGCTTGAGTGCGCAAGACAGTGAGTCAGAGGCGGTGACCTTTAGCTTTACGCCAACGGTCGACAACCCACAATCCCAGTACGGTGTGTTTAGCGTAACTTCGGGTGGCGCCTGGACCTATACCTTAGACTCTGCGCTGAGTCAGGCGCTCAACAGTGGCAGCATCACCGAAACGTTTGAAGTCGCAGTGACTGATGGCACCAATACCACATCGGAAATGGTTACCGTTACATTGCAAGGTAATAATGATGCGCCAATCATTACCACCGCCGTATCGCAACTTCAGGGCAGCGTAACTGAGGATCTCAATACCGCTCAAAGTGCGACCGGAACGTTAACGGCTACTGATCCTGAGTCACAAACCGTGACCTATAGCTTTAACGATACCCAATCCCAATATGGTGAGTTTAGTGTGACCAGTGGTGGTGTATGGACTTACACCTTAGACAGCAACAGTCAAATGCTGAATGTGGACGGGGACTCGGAATCCTTTGTGGTCGATGTCACCGACGGTGTCAATCAGACTACTGAGACCATCACCATTACCTTCAATGGCTCCAATGATCTGCCGGTGATTTCGGGTGTGTTCCTTGGCGATGTGCAAGAGGGCGTCAAAGAGACGGTCGCGGGTACATTGACGGCAACTGATGTCGACGGTCCAAGCGCCAATATCAGTCGTGTATTGAATGGCGGTGTGCTGGGCGGTGACGGTAAGTACACCAAGTCGAGCTCTTATGGCACATTGACCTTTGACCCGATGGCCGGCACTTGGATTTATCTGCTGATCGCCAGCGATAGCCTACCAAGTTTGGGTACGACGGTGTTCGACACCTTTACCGTGGACGTAGCCGATGGCAGTGGAACCGTGGTTCCACAAGAGATTCGTATCGAGATTGCCGGTAACAATGTGGTGCGTGATACCGATGACATGAGTGACCTGATCCCAGCGACCACGGAGGATGAGTGGTTATTTGGTAACGACATCCCTGAAACCGGCGGCATAACAAACGATACGACGGAACAAGATGTGTTCCAGTGGCAAGCGGGTGCACTCGGTAGCTCAGGGGACGATGTCGTCAAAGATTTTGATGTTCGCAACCCAAGTGATGCAGCGGCGCAACACGATGTTATTGACTTGAGTGCGGTGAGCTTTGATTCCGACGCCTTACTGACGGAACAGATTCTGCTCAGCGAAGTCGATGGCAGTACGGTGATTGATATCGTGACTGATAGTGTGTCTCAGACCATTACCTTAGAGAATGTTCTGCTGACCGACTTGCTCGATGTTAGTGCCACCGACTTGGCTAATATGAGTCCGGCCAATATGCTGGTGAATCTGCATCAAAGCGGGCAGTTGATGTTGCCAGATGTCATTCGCATTGGTACTTCCGGCGATGATGACGGTGATGCAACCGCAGCGTTTGCAGGAACAGCGGGCAGTGACATTATCTATGGCGCGGGTGGTAACGATATCTTGGTGGGTAACGAGGGCAATGACCTGTTCTTATTCACAGAAGCTGCGGCAGGGACAGAAATGTCACCAGCGCTACAGACGGTGAACGACTTCTCCGTCGGCGGAGACTTGCTGGATATCTCCGACCTACTGCCCGAGCACGATGACCTGAGTGAGCTCTTAAGTCACATCGAAATTGAGGTGAATGATGACGAGTCTGGAATGGGCAACTCTTCTACCGTAATTACCGTGTCGAATGGCGATGACCATACGGAAATCACCCTTGAAGGTGTGGGCTCCAGCGAGCTAGGCATTATAGGCGGCGCGGACGGTCTCGATCAGAGCCAGTTGCTAAACCAACTGAGTGAAGTGATGAACGTGATTAAGGTCGATCCGTAGGGAGTTAGGGAGCTAGGGAGTGTTGAGGGTTGTATTATGCAGCCCTCATTACTCACCTCACACGAGAGCCCACATCAAATACATACAGTCATATCGAATCCATCTACTGACAACATTCCCCAGTTTGGCAGCATTCATCACCCTCACGCCATTACCCATCAAACAGGTGATTCCCACCTTTAATGCCACGCGCCATTTCCTCACTTACATCATGATTCACCCACGCGCCATTTCTCTTACTCCCATCACTTCTCTTAGTCCAATTACTTCTGTTACTTCAGTCATTTCTCTTACTTCAGTCATTTCTTTTATTTCCGTCATTTCTGCGGAGGCAGAAATCTACCCAAGTCGCGCACAAAAACTAAACCGCGACCCTAGCCCGCGCAAACTGGCTCGATAAATTCGCTTTAGGCATGGACATGGATACCAAAGAAACCGTTCGGAAAGGATAACTGCCCAATAGCGACCCATTAAACAGAGACTTGAAACTATCGACTCTTTCGATATGCGCTCGGTGTCATTTTTTCGGTTGTTTTAAACGTTCGGCTAAATGATGAAATACTGTTAAAGCCAGCAACATCACTGATTTCTGTGAGGGAGTAATCAGTAGTGGATAATAACTTTTTAGCTAAATTCATTCTAATCTGTAGTTTTATTTCACTATAACTAGTTCCTTCAGATTCTAGTCGCCTGAATAGCGTTGACTTACTCATGCCAACATGGTGTGTTATATAATCCAGCGTGGGCATTTGCTGATTTTCAGTTAAAAATAAATTAATGGTGTTTGTGACAATCTCTGTATTTTCTTTTTTATCTGTATACACAGAGTTGTCTTGATTCAGTATTCTGTCTAAATAGGGATTGTACTTGCTGTTTTCAGTGTTGAATTCCTTGATTGAAAACCGAATGATGCTTTGCAAGTTATTGGTGAGTCCAAAGTCATTTCCGGTAAGTCTTTTGAAATTTTCACTATCTCTTATGCCATATTTATTAAACCAAATATGAATATGTTCTCTTTTAATGTCAAATATCTCATGAACTAAATGAAGTAATATATAAAAGGCAGATTGAGGTGAGGTAAAGGACTCTTGCTTATTTATGAATTCATGATAAAGATAGAAGTAATTATTATCATGACTGATATCAAAGTGGTGAGTGCTAGAGTAGATAGCGCTTTCTGCTTTAAAACGGTATAAAAAATCATAGAGTGTTTTTGAGTTGTAAATTTTCAGCAATCTATTGCGATGATTATCATCAACAAAACAATAGCCGTCTATTTTGTTTTCAAATAAAGATAATTCGTCTTCCTTTAAAAAACCAGTTTCATCGCAAAGTTTTAATAGCTTAATAAAAGAGTAAGAATTAATATACGAATCACAGTATATATTTCTAGTGCTTAACCCTATTTCTTTATCAATATCTTCTTTTGATGCTTTCCCAGACGTGATCAGTCCAGAAAGGTAATATTCAACCACATGCTTATCATATAAAATTTTCATAATAAGTCCCACCTGTAATGAATTTTAATTATTCAAGCTTTGTAATTTTACGTAACCCCATTGTAACACCATGTAACGCGGGGGATAGTAAATAAATGACAACATGTAAGAAATATTAATTTGTCACACAAAATAAAGTTGTGAGTTCAGTCACCATAATATACCGATGAACGATTATAACAAAAAGTTGAATTATTTTGTACAAGTTTGTTAATCGAATGGTGTTATAAATTCCAGTGAAATAACAACTGATGTCAGATGATTATTTTAATTAAAATGACACGCAACAATTACCAATTAATAACTTGGAATTAAACATAATTAAACTAGGGGTATCATTATGAAAAATGTTAAACAAACTATTCTTGCTATAACAATAGGGAGTTTATTTGTCAGTGGCACTGCAACAGCAAATGAATTATTCGACTTTACTGGCTATGCACGAGCAGGAATAAGCACAACTTCGGACGGTGGTGAGCAAGGTTGCTTTGGTTCGGGTGCTGACGGTCATTATGCCGGTCGTTTAGGCGATGAGTGTGAGACCTATATGGAACTCGGCTTTGGTAAAGGCTTTGAACTGGACGGAGATAAATCGGTATACGTGAATTCTCGTTTGTCTTATGAGACCGCGCAAGGGGCTCAATTTAATGATTACCAATCTGGCACTGAACCCGGTTCACCATCCTCTGCTTCAGATATTGCCCTAAGAGAAATCAATGTCGTCGCTAACGGTTATCTCGATTTTGCACCGGAAGCGTCTATTTGGGCTGGTAAGCGATTCTATAAACGCAGAGATGTAGGATTGTTGGACTTGTTCTATCTCAACAATTCAGGCTATGGCGCTGGACTGGAAAATGTCTCTACTGGGTTAGGTGATTTTTCCGCTGCATGGATGGTAGCCGATCAGGACGCCTTTGCTGGAAAAGCAAACGCTTCGGGTTTCCGAGTCGTTCAGGTGAATAAATTAGATCTACGTCTCGACAATATCGAACTTTCTGATAATGCAAAACTGGGTCTAGCCATGATCTATGGAAGTGGTGACTTGAACAACTCTCAGGATGTGGCAAAAGAGCCCAGTGATAGTGGTTTCTTTTTGAGTGCATATGCTGATTACTCAGTATTTGAAGGCACACATACCGCGGTTATTCAATATTCTAACGATGCGATGGCTGATTCTGCATGGTCAAATGCCAGTGGCAGCAAAGTGGAAACTTATGCGACTTGGGAAGGCAATTTAGACCACTCGTTGAGATTTATTGCCTATGGTAATCAACCTATTTCAGAAACATTAAAGTTTGATTACTCACTGCTCTATGCGCAAGCAGAAACGCTTTCCAGTGTGAATGTCTCTGAAGATAAACCGTATCGATTGAGCATGGTTATCTCCCCTTACTACCAGTGGGATGATGTTCATGCTACACGTTTAGAACTGGGTTATAGCCAGCAAAAAGAGAGCTACAACGTCGAAGATCAGGACCTTTATAAAATTATGTTGGTACAGGAGTTCAGCCCTCAACTCACCGATACCTTGACGCCTATGTTGCGTGCTTATGCTGGCAGTTTTTTTGGTAACGTCGCTGAAAATGAAAGAGGCGCTAACAATGACGGCGAAGACGGCAATATCAGATTTGGCGTTCAAATGACGGCTTCATGGTGATTGATATGTTTAAATTTAATAAATATATAGCGGGCATTGCGATAACGGCTATAGCGTCGATATCCCTGACTGCCTGTAATGGGTCTGAAAACTCCGGAGCAAGGGACAACAATGTTGATATTAGCACTGACGCTGAGTTTTTAGAGTTTCCAAATGGCTTTTTATGGGGGAGTGCAACATCAGCCTATCAGGTAGAAGGCGCATGGGATGTTGGTGGTAGAGGTTATACCAACTGGGATCTCTATACTCAGCAATTGAATATGGCTAATGGTGAAACCGGTAATGTCGCGATTGACCAGTATCATCGCTACAAAGACGATATCAAGTTAATGGCGGAAGCCGGACTTAAATCGTATCGATTTTCTATTGCTTGGTCGCGGATATATCCAACAGGAATGCCGTTTGTGACCGATGAACTTGGACAGCCTGTTTTAGACAGCAGCGGTAATCTGCAACCTATTCCGCCTAATGCCGAGGGTGTCGCTCATTATAGCGATCTAATTGATGAACTCATTAAGAACGATATAGAACCGGTCGTTACACTATTCCATTGGGATATTCCCGTTGGATTGTGGGCTGCCGGCAGTTTCAATAATCGCTTTGTTGTTGATATGTTTGCCGCATATTCTGAAGCGGTATTTAGAAACTATGGTGATCGGGTTAGCAAGTGGATCACCATGAATGAACCCTTTGTCAATGCAACAATGATTGAAGGAATCATGGCGGTCATGATGGAGGAGATGGCAGCGGGTGGAGAGACGAGTCTCGACGCTATGATGGCGATGATGAAAGATCTGCCACTTCAAAGGCTATATGGCTTGCAAATGAGCTACATTCACCATTATTTATTAGCTCATGCGAGAGCGGTAGAAATTCAGCGCAATCTTGAAGCATCTGGGGACATCATCGAGGGGGATATTGGTATTTCGTTTGATTTGGGAGTTGCAAAACCGGTGAGTGATTCTGATGCCGATAAGCAAGCAACCGCTTTATATAATGCACTTAAAAATGACTGGTTCGTCTTTCCGATCACAAGAGGTTATTATCCGGCAGAGCCTTTAGCGCGATTACGAGCCGATGGCTATGATTTTAATTTTTCAGAACAAGTATTAGCTGATGATCTGGCTTATATCGTGGAGCAAGGCTTAGATTTTACGGGAGTTAATTACTATACCCGAGTGGCTGTTTCAGCAGATGTCACTGATGGGGATTTTGGAGGGAATGCCTCTCCTATGAATGGTAATCTCTGGGATGCAGCGTATGTGCATTATGTTACAGAATATCCCAATTCGGAAAATGGGATTTATGATCCACAAGGTTTCTACGAAACTTTAATGTATATCGATAATGAAATAGGGGGTAAACCAGTCCTGATTACCGAAAATGGTGGGGGTTATCGGGTTGAGGATAAGTTAACTAATGATGGAAAGGTTCATGATACTTTGCGAACTCGCTTTATTAAAGGTCATATAAAAGCGACATGGCAAGCCATTAATGATGGTGCAAATGTTATTGGTTATACCGCTTGGTCGTTATTTGATAACTTTGAATGGTTTAATGGATATAATGGTCGCTTCGGTATGATTTATATTGATTATGAAAATGACCTGAAACGCTATCCTAAAGACAGTTATTACTGGTACGCCGACACCATTGAGAAAAACGGAGTCGACAACGATTAAAGTTAAATAACCTTGCCCTCTTGTTAATTATGGTTAACAAGAGGGCTATTTTATTATGGTGATATTATGAAAAAAGTCATTATTCTCTCTGCTTTATTGGTTGTGTTAACCGGATGCAATAACGATGATAAAGACACTTCGATAGACTCAAATTTTCAGGCTACAACAACCGTAACAACAGAATATGGAACGATACAAGGTATCGATGATTTAGACGGGAGCGTTCTTTCATGGCTTGGTGTGGGTTATGCCAAACCACCCGTGGGGGATTTAAGATGGAAGGCTCCACAAGAGCCGGATGAATTTCATGATGTGATAGAGACAAAACAGTTTCGTGATGTCGCATTACAACTTGCAGGCAGCGAGGTAATCGGTAGCGAAGACAGCTTATACCTTAATATTTGGCGACCAAATAGTGATGAAGCAAACCTCCCCGTCTTACTGTTTGTTCATGGTGGTGGTAACGTAACGGGTTCCGCGCAAGAATTTATAGGTAATAAATTAGCACTACAGACCAATAGTGTTGTTATCTCAATCAGTTATCGTCTAGGCGCGTTAGGTTGGTTTAGGCATCCTCTTTTAAATAGCAATAGTAATAGCAACAACAATAGTAATGAGCTTGATCAGTCCGGTAACTTTGGCTTACTGGATATTATAGAGTCGCTTGAATGGACCAATAGAAATATTACTTATTTTGGTGGCGATCCGGAAAATATCACATTAGCAGGTCAATCGGCAGGCGGGACGAATGTCTTAGCGGCTTTGATTTCTCCGTTGTCTCAAGGCTTGTTTGAAAAATTAATGGTGCTTTCTGGTGGCATGACCCTTTCTACCGTCGAGCAGGGTAATGATAGAACGATTGAAGCCATCACAAAGTTAGTGATAGAGAATGGTGAAGCAGATAGCGACGAAGACGCATTAGTCTGGATTGAGCAACATGATGATACCTTGAGCTATCTAAAACAGCAGCCAGCCGAAAAATTGCCTGGGTTATATAACAGTGCCTCTCTTTCGATGGATGGAACCGCTTACCTTTTCCAAGATGGCGTCGTTGTACCTGAAACGGGTTACGATGTCATTGAGTCTGGAGACTACAATCAGGTGCCCGTGATATTAGGAAGTGATAAGCATGAGTACTCAATGTTTGCTCTGCTCTCCGATCCTGCTGTTTTTACCGCTTTTGTCACCGGAACCTTGTTTAATAGCGAGAACAGCGCTCTATTGGATTCTTATCTGAAAGCGTCAAAATATGGCAGCATGGTTTATTCAGCCTACAATGCGGAAAAGAATGCCAGAAAGTTGGTCAGTTATGACGGTCAACCGCCTGTTTATGGTTTCAGGTTTAGCTGGGGAGAGCAGCCTGATGTTGTAAAAGAGCCATTTAACTCGCTGTATTTTAGCGCCAGACACGGAGCGGATATGGATTTCATCACAGGACACTTCTCTGAAGCGGTAAACGCTTCGCTGGGAGGAGCGCTCTATTTTGAAGAAAACGAACTGGGACGAGAAAACCTGTCAAAAGCGATGATGGATTATATCGGCGCATTTCTACATTCTGGTTCACCTAATAACGGCAATAACCCTCACTGGTTGAGTTGGGGAAAACAGCATGAACAGCTATTAAACTTGGACGCTGATCTGAACCAAACTGTCATTAATATGACTTCCGAGGTTTACAGCAAAGATGAAGTTCTATCGTTAATGCAAAGTGAGCTTTCAGAAGATGAAATGAATAATATGATCGATATTCATTTTAAAAATAAGAATATATGGAATCTATGGGAGTAACCGTCAGCTTATAGCCGTTAAGTTAAGGGTGGTCATCATTCGTTGACTACCCAGCAACTTAGGTAACATTAAGGTTGATGACCATCAAAATCGCATTCTAGATGGAAACGCGATAAGTGCAATGAATGACAAGCTAATGTTTTAGCAGAAGATTGTTTTATCAAACTATTGTTTTATCAAACTAATGTTTTAGATGACTCAATACAGTCTGCAAAACAGTGTCTATTCATTGCACTTCATTATCGGTTTAAATCGTTAGCTTACCTTGTTCTGCTCCGCCTTACAGACTGCCGCGGTAAATACTACGTCGGTAGAACTGTTAAGCGCCGTCTCGGCAGAATCTTGAATCACACCAATGATAAAGCCAACCGCAA